>NZ_JAUONR010000010.1:0-75450 GCF_030546305.1 Streptococcus sp. GP0011
ACCCAAGTCCTCAACAACCTACGTCAGGAAGTGGCTTCCCTCCAAGAAGCCTGGACAGGACAACGCCCAAGTGCCATCCCGATGGTACCAGAGGAGTTGACGGAGAAAGACTTCTATAGCCGAGCAAGCGTGCAGACTGCCTATGAACACGGCCTCGTGCCATTAGGACTTGACATGGAGACAGTTGAGCCCGTCACTTGGAATCTGGCTAAAGGAAATCTTCTCTACCTAACAGATAAAGAAGAACAGATGACAGCCTTGGTGAAACACATTGCCAAAGGGAAACAGAAGGTCATCATCTTGGCACCGAAGTATCATAACTTACCTGAAATGGAAGGAGTGACGATTCTTGCAAGTCCAGAGGAATATCAGGCGGGGATTGCAAGTATAGAGAAGAGAATTCAGGAGCGGTTAGAAGGCAAACAGCGAGATCATGTTGCAACAGTGGTTGTTTACAATTTAACCGAATTAGTGGTAGAATTAAACTCAGAAGCGCTTGATACATTGGCTTATGTCCTAGACAAAGGAATTCGAGCTGGATATGGTTCTCTTGTAATGAGTTCGCCATTGATTACTAAATACATTGATGTGGTCTCAAAAACTGTTCGCTCTTATAAGCAGGCTGTTATAGGGCTTCGCTTAAGCGATCAATCAGTTCTGACAGTAACCAACAGACCTGTTCGTGAGCCACAATTAGAAGAACAAGAACACTACTATGTGGCCGATGGGTTAGCAAGTAGAATGAAAGTATTAATGATATAAGGAGGAGTGATGGGGAAAGCAACCATACAAGCTCAGATAGATGCTAAGCGTGGAGAAATTACTAATTTGAATAGTCAAATTAGTCGATTGGAAGAATGTAAAAAAGCACTTACAGATTTTTCAACGGATATAGAATATGTACTTACGAGCAATGAACATATTGAAACGACCTATTATTTAGCAGGAACACCATATTTAAATGAAACCAATAATGAAGAGAAAATACTAAAAACAGCTAAACAAAAGCTTTCAGCAAAGAGTGATGACGTAGTGGCCAAATTGACTCAGAAAATTTCTGAATTAGAGACAGAGAAGTCGGGGATTAGCCTTAGTATTAGTTGGTTAGAAATTGAAAAAAGTCTAACAACGGAGGAGTAAAGTATGAGTGATATTATAAAAGTACATGACTTACCGGCCATAGCTCGTTATAGTTCGGCTGTTCAAGAGTTTTCAAAAGGTGTGGACTTGGCTTCTAAACAAACGATGCGTAAATTTAATGAAAAGGCAGGTAAAACAGGAGATTCAGAGGACAAAGGAGAGGCAATAAATGCTTTCTTCACTCGATTGAATACTTTACAGACCCAAGTATTTCAAGAGTATCCTACCACTATTACGCATTTTTCAACAGCTTTATCAACATTTGAAAATGCTGCTACAGCTGCCGGTTTCCAAAATAAAGCATGGACTCAACAAACTGGTAATGATTCTGTCTATAAAAAATTAGATGGCGTGGAGTCTGAACAATATGAGAAGATCAAAACAAAAGTCGATAATCTTCAAACGCTATTAAACGATGCTACTGCTGAACTAGGTATTGAATCAGAAGATTTAACAACTATTAAAACAACTGCGGGAGATGATTTAGCTAGTGCAGCGACTGCACGTCGTGATACTCATAACGCCTTGCAACAAGCACATGATACCTTATCAAAAGATACTACGGATGCAGAAGCAGAACTAAAAACTCTACAGACTAGAATAAAAAATGCCAGTGCAGTATGTAATATTCCGGCTTCTAGTATCTTAGCAGGAATTAAAAATGGTAGTCTTACTAAGAGAAAAATCAGTTATTTGGATAGTATTCAAACAGAAGCAGATGGACGTGCTTTAGGTGCAATACTTAATAAACAGCCAGGAGACATATTAAACGAAAAACCTGGGGATCTTAGTGAAGGATTTTACAGTATTGGTGCTCAGGAAATGATGGAGTGGATTGAATCAGGAGATGCAGCCACTCTGAACCATCTTTTAGACGCTATGGGGAATCGGGATTTTTCTGCTAACCAACCATTTTTGCTAGAGTTTCAAAAGGCTGGAGTTAGGCTAGGTGATACTCTTGAAAAGGTTATGGAAGTTCAATATGCTAAAGACGGCACTTTACAGAGCAACCAGATGGCAGCATATAATAAGCATCTTGCTTTGACGGATAAGTTTGTTAGTTTGATGGAATCTCTTTATGTAATGGAGATAGGACGGACAGAAACATCAAAAGGAAAATTAGCAGTTGGTGACAAACTATATGTCACCGAAACGAGAACAAAAGTTTCAATTTCAGATATATCGGATGCAACATTTTCATTTAAGAATACGGTTGATACAAAGAAAACAACCTTGGAAATGAATATAGGTGGCTACTCTTATCCAACGAGTATTAGCAATACAACCGAAACCAAGGTTTACAAAATGGAAGAATACGCAACCGCTATTGGAAATAATATGGCAGAGAAGCAGGCTCGGATCGGTGAACTTGAGAAATCTCGCGAAGAAGCGAATAAAGATATGCGTGCTGCAATGGGTAAAGCTATAACTTATGCACTGGTTGGTACTTTCATACCTGAAGCAGTTCCTATCGTCTCGATGATTGATGCTCTGGCTACCAGTGATTCTAAGGAATTCAGTAAAGAACTCTTTTCTGCGATTGATAAGGATATAACCGTTAAGGGGAAAGTTGTTGAAAGTGGTTTTACGAAGACGGGTCCATACAATATGGGTATTCAATTACCAACAGCAACCATACAAGCCTATTTGAAGTATGTCGATCAGTTAAAGGGATATGACTTGGAAAAAGAAAAGACACGCATTGAGATGGTGGATGACTTTTTAAATCGAGGGAATACCTATCTTTTCCAGAAAGATGGGAAGAGTTCAGTCGCAATTTCTCGCATGAGAACACATAATTTTTATACAGAGGTCCGCTTGAAAGAGATGGATAATGAAGGTCTTGTTCCTTATGTTGAATATGCGAAGTCGTCCAGCCATTATAAGGTGAATAGTACTAGTAATGATACAAGGGCAATAATCCAAGAAGCAATAAACAAAGAAAATCAACTTAACTCAAATTCTGTAACACCAGAAATGAGCAAGTATCTCTTAGGCGAGGAGACCGATCTTTCTCTAGTCAATATGAGCGTAGACCAGTTGAAAACGTATAAAAATGTATTGGAACATTTATCGATTTCTTCTGACCAAAATGCCAAACATGGCTATGAAGAATATCAGCTCTATCTAAATAGTAAATACTCAGGAGGAAGTCAATGAAACAATACAGGAAAAAAATACTAATCATTCTGGGGGTTTTAAGCCTTCTTGTTGTGGTTTCTGGAGGCTATCCTTTGTATCGCTATTTGACACATGATCGCTATAAAGTTTGGTCAATTGAAGTAGAACCAGCATCTCATGAATTTATAGCTGATAGACAGGGGCTGGTCATTTCTTGGAAAGAGACAAAGAATAGTAATGGGAAAAGAGATAGGGATGAGCCGGTTGACTATAGTTTGGTAATTCATGGGAGACGATTTATAGCCACAGAAAGTATCCGTTTAATCTATGAATCGGGAGATAATCGCTTTGATGTGAAGAATCTAAGTTGGGGGGAGTATTGGAAGATTCAGGTCTATGATACCAGTCAGGATGATTTGCCTCGTAAGGAGTATGATCTTTTGAAGGCTATTGCGGATTATGATGCTTCTTACTTTCCAGTTTCAAGTGCCTATACTCATTTTTTTGCTTACAAAGATCAGGAATACCGGACAGTCGTTCTCCAGAAAACGGGAGGTGAGGATCGTAAGGAAGTCCTCTTTAACATGGCAACAGGTAAACTAGAAGACATCCCTAAGGATGCCGGAAAGGCTCTAGAGAACAGAAATGTTAATATATTTAAAGAATTTACTAATTTAAAAGAATATTATGCAGGTGACCTTTTACATATAGACACTCCAATTAGTTTTTCTCAATCCGTAATTGAACAGTCTTCAGACTGGCGTTTGAAGGAGGAGTATCCTGCAGCCTATGACTTGATGACTAAGAAGAAAGGTGGGCTATTTTTCTTGACCAACGAGACAGATATCAAGCTTCTCTCTGATATATACAGTCTCTTAATCCCTAAGGACAGAGATTTGTTTGATAATCTAACAGTTTATGGAGAGGTGACCAAGGACGGGAAAGACCATGTGGTTCATTCCTATGAAGAGTTTATCAATGTCTTGAAACCAAAGGAGGAATTGAGCAATGTCCGTTAAACAGATCCAACCGATGCGAATTCAAAGTATTAAGGCAAGTATTAAGGTTTCGACAGATGAGATTTCAAAGGGGATGTCGACTATCATTGATGCACCGGTTACAAGTAATCTAGAGTCTTGTGCGGGTCTCGCAAAAACATGTATGGAAAATTTAGTAGAGACGGTAGACTCATTAGATGGCTTTATGAACAAGATTGCGGAAGCTTTTAAAAATATGGATACCGATTTAGCAGGATCTATTGAAACGAATGAGATTTATACAGTTTCACCAGAAGAGTATACAGAAAAGAAACGAATCCAACAGAAGATCTATGATGCCTCTGTTTATAATGAGCTCCCCTAACTATTCGCCACTTGAATCCATTTCAAGTGGTTTTCTTTTGCTTTTCTCATCTTCTCACGGTGTCACGCATATGGTATAATGGATTAAGAGTTTATAATCTTTGTTTATCAGATACAAACAACAAATATTCAGGAGGAAGTCAATGAAACAATACAGGAAAAAAATACTAATCATTCTGGGACTTTTTAGCCTTCTTGTTGTGGTTTCTGGAGCCTATCCCTTATATCGCTACCTAACACATGACCGTTATAAAGTGCGAACTCCTGAGGTAGAACCAGCTTCTTATGAGTTTCTAGCTAATAGACAGGGGTTGGTCATTTCTTGGAAATATGTCAATCATAGCAATGAGCAGGAAGCTAATGAAGAACCACTGGAGTATACCAGTGCAATTTATGGGAAACGTTACCTTTCGACAGACAGTAAACGTTTAATTTACAAATGGGACGATAATCGCTTTGATGTCAAGAATCTGAGTTGGGGGGAGTATTGGAAGATTCAGGTTTATGATACCAGTCAGGATGATTTGCCTCGTAAGGAGTATGACCTTTTAAAGGCTGTTGCGGATTATGATTCGTCATACTTTCCAGTTTCAAGTACTTATATTAATTTTGTCACATACAATGATCAAGAGTATCGTAAGGTAGTTCTCCAAAAAACTGGGGGTCATGACCGTAAGGAAGTCCTCTTTAATATGGAAACAGGTAAGCTAGAGGATGTTCCTAAAGAACTTGGGGTTGCTCTTGAGAATAGGTATACATATTTATTTAACCGTTATACAAGTTTGAAAAATTACTATTATAATGATGATTTTATAGATAACACTACCTGTCTTAATCTCTCACAATCTGTGATTGAACAGTCTTCAGATTGGCTCTTGAGGGAGAAATACCCAAAAGCTTATGACTTGATGAGTAAAGAAAAAGGAAGTCTCTATTTTTTAACTAACGAGACAGATGTTAAGCTTTTATCAGATATTTTTAGCCTCTTAATTCCTAAGGACCGTGATTTATTTGATAACCTCACGGTTTATGGAGAGGTAACTAGGGACGGGAAGGACCATGTGGTTCACTCTTATGAAGAGTTTATCAATGTCTTGAAACCAAAGGAGGAGTTGAGTAATGTCCGTTAAGCGAATTCAGCCAATGCGAATTCAAAGCATTAAGGCGAGTATCAAAGTTTCGACAGATGAGATTTCAAAGGGGATGTCGACTATTATTGACTCATCAGTCACAAGTAGTCTAGAATCCTGTGCTGGTGTCGCAAAAACATGTATGGAAAATTTAGTAGAGACGGTAGACTCATTAGATGGCTTTATGAACAAGATTGCGGAAGCTTTTAAAAATATGGATACCGATTTAGCGGGCTCCATTGAAACTAATGAGATGTATACAGTTTCTCCACAAGAGTATACAGAAAAGAAACGAATCCAGCAGAAGATCTACGATGCCTCTGTTTATAATGAGCTCCCCTAACTATTCGCCACTTGAATTCATTTCAGGTGGTTTTCTTTTGCTTTTCTCATCTTCTCACATTATTCCTCATGTGGTATAATAGAACAAGAACATTACTATGTTTCCGATGGGTTGGCAAGTAAAATGAAAGTATTAATGATATAGAAAAGGAGGATAGCTATGGCTAGTTATGAAAAAATAGTAGGGTTATCTCAAGCTTTATATGAAGCGACCGCAGAAGTATCACGATTGAGTGGCGAAGTTTCAAATTTAAAATATATTAAAAATAAATTGAAAAAGAAATCAACAGAGATTGATTATGTTGTTACACTTTCTGAAAATATCTTGGGTGAGAAATACGATGACGAAAAAAATCAGGAAAAAGAAGATTTGAATTCTTTGAGGCAAATCATTTTAACGAAGAAAAGAGAAATACTCGCGTTATTAAGTACGAAGATTCAGAATTTGGAGTCGGATTTGTTAACTGCTCAGAATATTGAAAGGAATGCTAGAAATGCATTAAATGCAGCTCTAGCATCATAGAGGAGGGATAGATGACAGTAAAAGTAAAAAATATTTCAGGTTTAGAAGATTACGGGACGAGTATTCACCGATTTGCTGGAAAATTTGAAGAAGTCTCAAGCGATACAATGCGTGAGTTCAATACTAATCTAGAAGGGGAAAAAGCGGCTGCCATTAATGCCTTCTTTAAACGTTTGAATGAGATTCAGAAGTCTGTTTTTTCACAGACACCAGAGGCGATACGAACTTATGGGCAGCATGTCTTTACATTTACTGGGGAGATTAAAGGTTTAGGATTTTCCAGTCATGCCCATACTGATGAAGATGCGATTAATACACTTACAGAGTCCCTTAGAACCCCTCAGCGTAATCTAATCAGTATCGTTAAGGATGAAATGGTAGCTTTGTTTGATGAAGCAATCGAAGCAATGGGTGATGGAGACTCTAATTTGGGAGATTTTGATGCCAAAGCAGACGCTTATATTGCAGATGAAATCAAAGCACGTAAGGAAACGCATAGCGGCATTATATCTGCGCATGATAGCCTATCTTCAGGCGTTTCAGGGGTATCAACTACCTTTGAATCCTTGACAAAGATTACACAGAACGCAAGAACTGTAACGACATTACCAGTTCAGACGATTATTGATGCTATAAAAAATAATACTCTAACAGAGTCAAATATGGTTTATCTTTCTAGAATCACTACAAAGGAAGATGCCCAAGTCTTGCAAGCGATTCTTTCTGGAAAATTAGAAGATGTAGACAAGATAATGGAGAATGACCCAGAGAAAATTTCTGATGGGGGCTACATGAATCTGGCAGAAGAATTGACTATTTGGATGGATAGAAGTGAGATTGGGACTCAGAAGATAAATCGTTTGTTAGATGCGATGGGGAAAACGGATCAATCCAAGGTTAATGTCTTTTCAGAAAGGTTAGATAAACAGCAACATATATCCAAACAAATACAGATAGCTGAAATGTATGCTTACGAGCAAGATCCCGAGCATGACGCTGCAACAATGGAAAAGCATCATACAAAATTAAGTCAGATGAATGATTTATCAGGTTTATTGACTGCGGTTCGAATCTTGAAAATTGGAACAAAAGTAGAAGGGAATCCAGGTGTACAATTTAGGAACGATGATCCTTTTGATCCAAATGCAAAACTTCGATATACTCGAAAAGAAATCTTTATTAAATTAAATGATGCGGTAAATCCTGAATGGGAATTACATGTTAAAGAAAGTAAAAAGTCCATATATCACTATGGTTCTAAGACGGTTCCAGACTATGATGAGCTTAGTGTCCCAGCCAAAACTACTCTTGAAACTTATACATCACACCATGAAAAAGGAATTGACGGAGCTTTGGCTGGTAAATATGAGGCTGAACTTTATAAAATCAAAAAAGAACATGAGAAAGCGGATGCTGAGTTCCAAGAAACTATCGTAAAAGAAGGGATAAAAACGATTTTAACCTATATTGGAGGTCCGGCAGCTGCGGCGACTTTTAGTGTTGCAGATTCTTTATCACAGTTACATGCAACAGACTCAATTAAAAACACGCATGAGATGCTGGATGAGATGACTTCTGGAAGAGCGAATGCCTTTATTAAAAAAATAGGTAATTATGGTGGCAAGTCTGCCAATGAGGTTTTAGCAGGCTTCTTTAAACTACAAAGTAAGGTGGCTGAGTTTAAAGCCAAAACAACGAATGAAAACACAAATATTTATAATGTTTTGGTTGGTCAAGGGGGCTGGCAGTTAAACCATGAAGTGGCAGGTCCTTCAATAGAGACGATTGCCCAGTCATCTAGTATTTATGCAGACTATGGAGCTTACCAACGGGTACAAGAATTAAACCAGAAAGGTGTCATGGGTTACTTTGAGTCAATTGGTTTGAGAGATAATGCTTATAAAATAATTAACGAATACTTTGATAAAGATCTAGCTATGAAAAATTTCCTTTTGGGAGAGCATACAAATGGTGAAGGCCTTACGATTGAAAATATGACTCCAGAACAGATTCAAACAATTCCTTATATTGTTAACAAAGTCACGGGAGATAGTTCGTTATCAGATTTTATAACGTATTTCGAAAAGCAATATGGCAAATAAGGAGGGAGAGAAATGAAGAAAGTACTACTAATAGTCGGATCTGTCCTGTTGGGTGTTCTGCTTCTATGGGGCTATCATAGTTATCAACAATCAGAGCAGGCCAAGCAAGAACGCCAAAAATATGAAAATATGGGTTACTATACAGGAAAATGGGAAATTGATTCTTATGAGTTTTTAGAAGATGGCAGGGGAGTTGCCGTGCATTGGAAGTCGCTGAATCCAGAAGAGGATCGATTGTTTGCCAAATACAATCCGGACTTGAGCGAAAACTTTTTGGGTGTTCATGGTGCCTCCAATCAACGCTATATCGTACGCAAGTACTTCCATAATTCTACCTATAGAGGAACACAAAAATTACCTAAAGAGGATCCCGAAGTTTATTATGCCATGTCCATTTATCGAATCGGTGATCGAAAATTGGAAGGGAGTCAGCTCGATCTTTATAAACTTGTAGAGGACTATAACCCTGATTATATACCGGAAGATACTGGAGGTATTATCGAAAAAGATGGCAAAGACTACATTTCCATACAAGTATACAAACGAGGATGGGAGCTATCACAGAAAAAACAATTATGGCTGAATTTAGAAACCAAGCAAATTGATTGGGAAGATACAAAAATACAAAAGTATCCTGAAAGCCCTTCGGTAGATCTGGGTCCTTTAAAGGACAAGATGGGAAAGATGACAACCGATTTGAGAACATCTACAGCGTATGATTTGTTGAATCAAAATAAATTGTCTTTTCGTCAAGATGTATTGAAGGGAAGTGTTTTGGAGACAGCTGCACCTAAAGTTTATCAAGTATTAAGTGAGCAAGATTCACAGTTTTTCCTTTTGATTGATTCTAAGTATGATTATGAGAAGGTTTATGGAGATGTTCCACAGTTTCTTGATTTGTATCAGCTTTTTGTCCCAGAAAATACGAATCTTTACGAAGGGCTTACGATTCCAGCCGAACTCAGTAAGGATGATCAAGAGCATTCAGTCAATACCAAAGAAGAGTTTGACTTGTATTACGATGTTGCCAAAGACCGCGAACTAAACAAGCAACGCCGAATATTGGTTGACAAAGGAGAATAAGAGGTTCTAAATGAGTAACAATCAAAAAAAAATTGATTCGGATAACCTAAGCCGAGTGAATGGAGCTTTTAAAGATATGAGTGCAGAATTGCAGAATAATGCCTCTGACCTGATAGACTCCTCTGCGACAGAACAAATTCAAAATGCGACTGATGAACTTAAAAAATTATCTAAGGAAATGGTAGACACGATTAGTTCATTAGATGATTATCTTGGGGCAGTTGGTGAGGCTTTTCGAAGTGTAGATGCGAGTATGGCTCAGTCTATCGGTGATAATATGTATACGAAAGCACCTGAAACACGTGCAGAACGCAAAGAGCGTTATATCCAAGGAGGGAAAGATTCCAAGGAACGCCACAATCGTAGAAAAATGGTTGAAATCGCAGAGAGTCAATATAACGATTTTCCATAAATCCATAAACTGCCTGAATTTATTTCAGGTGGTTTTCTTTTGTATTTCTCATCTTCTCACAGTATGGTTCATGTGGTATAATGAGACAAGGGTTGCTCCTCGTTTCAGACGAGTTTATGGATTTCAGGATAAGTTAGTAGGTGAGAAGAGTATTTCTGTCAGCCTCCTATACACCTGTTAACAGCTATCCACGATAAAAGGAGATTGTAGCTTGGTTTTATTAGTATTAGGGATTTTGGTTTTGCTCATTCTAATCTTAAAAAGGAAACAGAAAACTGCTAAAAAATCTGAAGGAAAGGCCAAGAAAAGAAATTGGCTATTAATAGGTTGCTTATCCATAGTGATTCCAATGGTAATCTTCACAGTGTTCAGTCCGATTTTTTCTCTAATGGATATGTGGGGGCTATTTGCCCATGCAAGTCGAACTGAGATTGAGCAAGCTGTGCATCGTTCTTATCAAAATTACGGTCTTACAGGACAGTTTGAGTTAGAAAAATACGAGAAAAACTATACAAGTGTGGGAGGATTTATAATCCATGGTACCTATAGTGAAAATATAGCTGGAAAAACCTATCAGGTTAAAACTCGATTTAAATACTATACTCGCTTTTCGAAAAGTGAAACATATGGAAAGACAGATGCAGAGGTTGGTTACAAAAATGGTAAAAAAATTTATGATGTTTTTCCAGAATTAGCCTATTTAGGGATTGAGGTTAGTCCAGGCACCAGCGAATTTTTAAAAACACTGGACAGTTCAATCAAAGATCCTAAACTACCTGATTTGAAGTATCAAGGTATTGGTTTTGAATTTAATAACCAATCTGATAATATCTATCTTTATAATGAAATATTAGAGGAAAATCAAAGCAAGGGCCAAGCTCTGCAAGGGATGTATCCAATGGATGCTCAATATCTTTTCCAAAAAGAGATTTTTATACCGACATTTGAATTTCAATATTTCGTTCCGAAGGAAAAAAGAGATCTCTTGTATGATGACTATCTTAAAGAGCTTGAAGCGCTCATGAAGGAATTTTTTGCCAACCAACCCCTACCACGCGGTCTTTATGCTGTCAAAATTGCTAAGTATAAAGAGGATAAACTTGTCAGTGATAGTGGTGTATACTATGTGAAGATTGAAAATAGTCAAGTTGTAAAGCTGTTGCAAAAATTAGAGTAGGAGTTGCTAGATCTAGGTCAGTTTTTTGTTCATAATTTCCAGTTGTGTCTGTTAAAATTTGATTTTCCCAGTGGACAATCGTCCACTTTTTTTATATAATAAAACTAAACCGAATTGGTTGAGTTTTAGAGATGTAAGCTCAACCGTCGATTTGTTTTTCTAAGAGAGATATTCTCAATAAAACATCACACTAGGGGGTGAATCATGTACCAACCAGAAAAACTCAAGGCTCGGAGAAAAGAGTTAAAATTGACACAGAAGGAAATTGCAGAGGAATTAGGGATTAGTTTTCAGGCTTACTCGGCTTGGGAACGTGGGATTAAGGAACCATCCCAGGAGAAGGTTGCTCAGCTAGAGAAGATTTTAAAAGTTGCAAAAGGGTATTTTACTCAGATTGAGATTGTCCGTCTCTACAATAGCCTCTCCAAGCAAGGGAAGGACAAGGTTGTGCTCTATGCTCGCAACCTGGCTCAAGAGGAACAAACTCAGAAGGTGACGACCATGCCCAATCGACTCTACGAATACCGTGTCTACGAACGCATGTCAGCAGGGATTGGGGCTTCGGTCTATGATGACCAGAATTTTGATACGGTCTACTTTAACGAGGAGTTGGCCCATGATTTTGCATCTTGGGTATCTGGGGACTCTATGGAACCTAAATATCAAAATGGTTCGGTGGCTCTGATTCGGGAGACAGGATTTGACTATGATGGGGCAGTTTATGCAGTAGTCTGCAACAACCAGACCTATATCAAACGGGTCTATCGGGAGGAAGATGGTTTGCGTCTGGTTTCTATAAATCCTAAATACAAGGACATTTTCATCTCCTATGAGGAAGATCCTCGGATTGTGGGGATTATCGTTGGGAACTTTGTGCCGATGGAGGGTTAGCCTATGGGCTACTTTGATTATTCCAGAGAGCCCAAAAGTGACATTGCCTTTGTCGATATGAAATCTTTCTATGCCAGCGTTGAGTGTGTGAAAAGAGGCTTGCATCCGCTGAAGACCTCGCTTTGTGTCATGAGTCGCGCGGATAATTCTACTGGTCTTATCTTAGCTTCCTCTCCCATGTTTAAGAAGATTTTTGGTAAGTCTAATGTTGGCCGGGCCTATGATCTGCCTTTTGATATCAAAACGCGCAAATTTTCCTATTACAATGCTCGAAAGCAAGGCTTGCCGACTGACTCAGACTATGTTCGCTACATCGAAGATTGGGCTCAAGTGACTTTGATTGTGCCACCTAGGATGGATGAGTACATAGCGGTCAATATGGAAATCCAGCGAATCTTCCAAAATTATGGCAGTCCAGATGATATTTATCCCTACTCTATCGATGAGGGCTTTATCGATCTGACTAGTTCGCTCAACTATTTCATCCCAGACAAGAGTCTCTTTCGCAAAGACAAGCTGGATCTGCTTTCTGCTCGTATCCAGAGGGATATTTGGAGGCAGACAGGGATCTACTCTACAGTGGGCATGTCCAATGCCAATCCCTTACTGGCTAAATTGGCTCTGGATAATGAGGCCAAGCACACCCCGACCATGAGGGCCAACTGGTCTTACAAGGATGTGGAAGAGAAGGTTTGGGCCATTCCCAAGATGACGGACTTTTGGGGAATTGGTAGGCGGATGGAGAAACGCTTGCATGCTCTGGGGATTTTTTCCATCAGAGAATTGGCCGCCAGCAATCCAGACCAGCTACAGAAAACACTTGGTCAGGCTGGCCTGCGTTTGTGGTTTCATGCTAACGGGATTGATGAGAGCAATGTTCACAGGCCCTATAAAGCCAAGTCCCAAGGGTTAGGAAATTCTCAAATCTTGCCGAGAGACTACGTGAAGCTACGGGATATCGAAATTATTCTCCGAGAAATGGCGGAGCAGGTGGCTATTAGGCTGAGAAGGGCGGGTAAGAAAACAACCCTTGTCTCTATCTATGTCGGTTTCTCTAAACAGGAGGTTAGGCCGTCTATTCACACACAAATGAAGGTCGAACCGACCAATAATACAGCTATCTTAACGGATTATGTTTTGAAGCTATTTCATAATAAATACACTTCTGGAGCGGTCAGAAGTGTCGGAGTCAACTATTCAGGATTTGTGGACGAGTCCTTTGGCTTGATCTCCCTCTTTGATGATGTTGACAAGTTAGAAAAAGAAGAAAGGCTCCAGACAGCTATTGATGCCATTCGGGAACAATTTGGTTTTACCTCCCTCTTAAAGGCCAACGCACTGGAAGAAGCCTCTAGGAGTCTTGCCAGAAGCAAGCTGATTGGGGGGCATTCTGCTGGAGGATTAGATGGATTAAAATGATTGATCGTTCTTATTTACCCTTTCAATCTGCGCGTGACTATCAAGATCCAGGGATGCAGAAGTGGATGGGCTTTTTCCTCTCAGAGCATACTAGTTCACTCGGTGAAGAAAGAAATCGGGTTGCTTTTTCGACAGATTTGAATTCCGTTGAGAAGTTACTCTTGCTTTCGCAGCTGTATGTCGGGCAACTAAAGGGATACTTTGTGGTCAAGGAAAAGAAGCAGAAAACCACGATCATCGGCGAGGTGAGTGAATTATCACCTCAAACTCTATCTATTAGGACCAATGAGGGCTATAGGCTGGTAGAGGTAGTAGATGTCCTCGAAATTCGACTGTGGGAGGAGGGAGTTTATGACTAGAAAAGAGTTGTATGAAAACAAACTGCAGATGGATTATTTTTCTGATGCCTATATTCGTTTTGAAGAGGATTTTCAAAAATACTCTGCTATGAATGTGCCACTGACTTTCTTGATCGATGACATCCTACGAACCATGGCAATGAATCAGAAGAACTACTTCGTCTTAAACAAGGAAAATGCCAAGGATGGGCGAGAGCATCGCTTTTATTTTAGGGTGGTGACGGAAAAAGAGTCTCCTAGAAATCGAACCTATGCATACGCTGGACTCAAAAATAGTAGTCAGTGACTAGGTGTGGAAGAGGGAAGTTTGATTTAGGAAAGATGGCTTGTGAACGTCAGAAAATCTCATGGTATAGGAATTCGAAACACCATCTTTTATCTGTGGAGTTTTTGCAGAAACTTATGATGGTAGTTCTGATGAGATAAGACAAGGGCCACTCTTTTTTAGATGAGCGTTTATTTGAAAACGTGGTTGGATTTGAGAACAGCTATCTTCAATGATCATCTTACTTTATAGAGTCATACCAAAACATCCATGTACATTTGTGGATGTTTTTTAATTTTACAGATAGAAAAAGAGAAGACCAAATGGTCTTCTCAACGGGGGAACTGAGTCATTAGAAAGAATCAATCAAAGAGGGTTATTAGTCTTTGAAATTCTTTTGGAAAATGAGGAGAGACAAGATAGAAGTAATGGCTGCCAAGAAGAGGAAGGCAGTTGCTTCTTGTTCCCCAGTTGCAGGGAGTAGTCTTTCCTTGTCTTCTTTGATTGTAGCTGTAACAGGAGCTTTTTCATCTTTTGCTGATGAATTATCTGTTACGGCTGGCGCAGGTTTTTCAGTCTCTCTTGGTAGAACATACTCAGGAAGAGTCACAACTGGTGGCGCTTCTGTTCCAACTGAGCTTTGTTTGCTACCTACCTCAATCACTCGATCTTGAGCTGGAGTTGCTTCTGTTTGGAGAATCTTGCGATTGTCACCGTCCACTTCAACATACTCGACTAAGAGACCGTCTTTTCCTTCTGATAGAACTTGCTCTTTTCCTTTGTCTAATTGTGGGTTTTCGCGACGAATAGTCTTGAATGGTACGACCTTATTGACGATTTCCAAGCTTGGAAGTGTAAAGACAAGGTCTTTAACCCCTTCCTCAGGACTTGAAGAAGTAATTGGTTTCTCAGGTTGCGCTGGAGTTTCCGGTTGAGTCGGATTTTCAGGCTGAGCAGGTTTTTCAGGTTGAGCCGGTTTTTCAGGTTGCGCTGGAGTTTCCGGTTGAGCCGGTTTTTCAGGTTGCGCTGGAGTTTCCGGTTGAGTCGGCTTTTCAGGCTGAGCCGGTTTTTCCGATTGCGCTGGAGTTTCCGGTTGAGTTGGTTGTTCCGGTTGAGCTGGCTTTTCAGGCTGAGCCGGAGTTTCCGGTTGAGTTGGTTTTTCAGGCTGAGCTGGTTTCTCAGGTTGAGCAGGTTTCTCAGGCTGAGCCGGTTTCTCAGGTTGAGTCGGATTTTCAGGCTGAACTGGTTTTTCAGGTTCAGCAGGTTTCTCAGGCTGAGCCGCTTCGAGTTTGTTGATTTGTTCGAGAGCAGTTTCTAGCGCTTTATTGACTGCTTCCTGAGTTTTAGCTTCTTGGATGGCAGCAATGGCTTGGTCAGCAATTGCTAATAATTTCTTCTTAGCTTCCTTGTTGGATCCAAGCTCAGCGACTTTTTTCTCGATAGCTTTTGCCAAGCTGTCCATAGCCTTATCGTACTCAATTTCCGGTTGTTTTGGTTCAGCTGGTTGATCAGGTTTAGAAGGTTCTTCAGGCTGTTCCGGTTGCTCTGGACTAGGTTCCTCTTGGCCTCTTTGATAGTTCTCATCCTTGGATAGGATATCTTGTAGGGCACTGACTGTCAACATGACATCCTGAACATCCACTGCATCAGCACTGAGTTGGTTTCTCAATTTTTCTAGATTTGCTTGGAAAGCTTGGCGTGCAGTGGCCGTATTTTTCAAGCCTGCTGGGTCAAAGTTGGACAGATCGTCTTTCCATTTAGAGATAGACTGGATGATATCTGCCTTGCTGTAGAGTTCGCTACCTTCGCCACGAGTGATGAATTGGTCTACCTGAATACCGATATTTTGAGACAGATCGTTTCGATCAGGATCTAGTTGAAGTGTGACTGCGTGCAAGTTTTCGTCCAGACCTTTTAGGCTAACCAGAGTTTGATTGCCTTGGCGTTGAGCTGCACGACCGCTAAAGTATTTCTTACCATCAATAGTTGAAGCATTTCCCATTCCATCTTGGTAAGGAACTTCTTTGCCATCTAAGAAGACTTTGTAGATACCATGATTTGGATCGACATAGCCCTTGATATCAAGACCAGTACCGTAGAAGTAAGCTGTTACGGTTGTCTTTTTCTTTTGCTCATCAGTTAAGCGACCAAAGGAAGCCCAAGACTCTGTCTTTTGGTACTTATCTGCGGAATTGGTTTCATGGTGCCAGCCAGGACTGTAATCCAACTGACTAGCTTGGTCATCATAGCTTGTTTGATCCTTGATTAGCAATTCAGCTTTCATCACTTGGATGGTTGCATCGGTAGCAAAACCGAGCAAGGCACCATCAGAAACAGAAGTGAGCTTGGCTTTAAAGTCAAAGATAGAGTCGGCTTGTTCTGTAAAGTCAATCGTTGGGATGGTAACAGTCTTTTCTGTTTCTCCATCTTCAAAAGTCACATCTTGAGTTGTATCTTGGTAAACTTTACCGTGAACCCCAGTTCCAGGTTCTGTGATGAAGCGCACAGTAGCAGCCCCCTTGCTTCCACCAACACGTTTAATTTTAACAGTGACTGGTTTTCCTTTTTCGACTTCGTAGTTGGTAGACTCGAGTTCAAACATTCCCTTGCTATCATTGTTTAGGGTATAGATTCCTTCTGTAGCAATTGGTTCACCTGTTTTATTAACGAGGGTAATGGTGTGTTGACCAGGTGCTAAATCATCTGTTTCAAAGACTTTTTGGCTACGTTTACGGCTAGCATTCTTAGTTTGGACATCGGTAACCTTTTGACCATCAACGTAGACGGACATTTCTCCATGACCTGGATCGACCGTAGAGACGACATAGGCCTTGGTTCCTGTGAAGGTATAGCTTACTTTGGCATCTTTTTGATTGGTCCACATAGAAGTGCCACGAACACCTTCAGATTCATTGTACCAAGTTGTTCCAGCTGTATCTGCCGTTGTGTTTGAGTGGTATTCAAGTCCAAGAGGGTAGCCATCTGTCTTTTCAATGCTGCTTGGTGTCTTGTAGACTGAGAAGTTGGTCAAGATTGGAGTTGCTTGAGCACCGGTGATGGTCACACGGATTTTTTGTGCCTCTACAGGCTTGCCTTGAACCAAGCGACGGTAACCAACGGTCGAACCTTCACCGTATGTCACCCAACGTCCGTTGATTTCGACTTCAATCTTGAAACCAGAGATACGTTGGCCTTTGGCGATATCTTCCTTGAGTTCAACAACATCAAAACGCCTCTTTTGTCCTAAATCAACTGTAAAGCTACCGGTTGTGGCATCATTTGAGAGCGCCCAGCTAGTATCATCTTTACCGTCTGTCAGGTGACTTTCTTTGTAGAGGTGGTTCTGACGGGTAGAACTTGCTGTTACAGTTGCCCCTTTGGCAAAATCAGTCGCATACATTTGGTCTAGAGTTGCCTTGAACTCCTTCAAGCGAGCCACATCCGCATCTGCAAATTTTCCTTCTTTATTTGGTGGAATGTTGAGAAGGAGTGGGGTTCCACGACCAACAGACTTGAAGTAGATATCCATCAACTCTTTGAGTGATTTCGGCTGTTGATTGTCATGATAGAACCAGCCCGAACGGATCGAAACGTCAGCTTCCCCTACAGAGTACATATCACCATCTGGGTCACCATGGTTGAGGTATTCATTTTTCACATCGTCTGTGATGTTGGCACGTTTGACTTTATGCCAGACAGGGTCACCTGCGATACCTCGTTCATTTCCGATCCAGCGAACGCTTGTCGGCTGAGCAGAGAAGATGGCGATATCTCCTTCGGCTTCTTTGATGTATTTGAACCATTCATCAAAGGTATAGGTTACTTTTTGGGCACCGCTACCACGTGCACCGTCCATCCAAACTTCGATAAATTTGCCTTTATTTCCGTATTTCGGATTACCAAGGATTTCTTTCAGCTGGTTGAGATAGTATTGGTTGTATTCTTTTTCGGTTGCGACATGGTATTTAGGATGGTTGGCATCCCATGGGGATAGGTAAACACCCATGTTCATGTCGTACTTGCTAGCAGACTTGGAAACTTCTTCGAGAAGGTCACCCTTACCATCTTTCCATGGGCTAGCAGCTACGGTATGGTTGGTGTACTTAGATGGATAAGCAACGAAACCGTCGTGGTGTTTAACAACCATAATGGTCCGTTTGAAGCCAGTTTCCTTCAGGGTGCGAATCCATTGGTCTGTATCCAAGTTGGTTGGATTGAAGTATCGAGGGTCTTCTTTTCCATTTCCCCATTCAGAATTGGTATAAGTGTTCATTCCGTAGTGGATGAAGGCTGCCAATTCTTCCTTGTGGTAATCGAGTTGGGCCTTGCTTGGAAGAGGTCCATGGTTGCCAATCTCAGTTTCTTTATCTTCTGGATGAGCAACTGGAGGAGTCGGAGTTGTTGGATTGGCTGTATCAGCGATTGGTTCGTATTCAAAGACGACCTCATTCACCCCTTTTTGCTGGATAGTTGCTTCCAAGCTAGCCTTAACTGGACGGTAGCCAGTAATGTCTTTTGCATGGAAGGTGTTGACAAAGGAAACCTCATATTCTTGGCCTTCATTGTTATCAACTGTTGCCTCAGCTAGTTCAGTACTTGTTCCTTTTTGACGGTAGTAAACTTTAAAAGAGCCTTTGTTGACTCTATAGACAACCTTGATGACACGTGTACCGGCAGGCGCTTTGCTGACAACATTGTGATCTTCAGCCCAAGTATCTTTTAGTTGTTTATTGACTGCTACGCCATCAATGGATACAATTTCGTACTTGTCTTTATTTTTTTGATAGAAGTCCGTTTTCTCGATTTCTTTTTTGAAATTGTAATCAAATGGAGAATCAACAGCTGTCTGTTCGATAAAGGTATCATTATCTTTGACAGGATTTCCTTCCTCGTCTTCGTGTTGGATAAGGACACGACCGTATTCAACTCCCTTGGTCAAAGTAGCAATCCCATCTTGGTTGAAGGAATATTCGTTGCTTCCGATAACAGCTGTTTCGTTCCGAAGCATACGCCCCTCATCGGTAAAGTAGTAACGATTTCCGTTATCTCCTTGGTACCACCCTTTCACACCATATTTGGCAATCATATCTTTAACCCATTTCAGTTGTTCAGGTGAAAGGACGAGTCCGCCACCAAAGCGATCCTTTTCAGGGACACCATTGTCAACGGTTCCGTGTTGGTGAACACCGAGAACTTTTCCTTGGCTATCGACAATCCCACCACCAGACAAACCAGATACAGAAGTGGTTTTGTAGGTGATACCAGTCGTTCCCTTATCATCATAGGACTCAACAGATCGGATGGTCCCATCTGCCTTGTAAAGCTGACCAGCTAGGATAGGTTGTTTCAGTTCTTTTGAGCTCGAGTCAGTTGGGTAGCCAATCGTACTGATGGCTTCTCCCGGCTGATGCGTCTTGTAATCCGCTAAAGGTGCAAAGGTTGCTGCTTTGTTTGGACTGGCAATCGGAAGAGGAATAGGAGCTTCTACAAGAGCAAGGTCGTTCTTATAGCCTTTTCCAAACTCTTTCTTGTTCCAGAAATGGATATCTTTTTCTCTGAATAAAACCGTAGTTCCAGAAGATGGCAGTGAATTTTTCTTTTCGCTGTTTGAACCAACGTTATAGTAGAACTGGGCAGATTTTCCACCACGAATGTGACCCTCGCCAGTTTCTTTATTGGCCTCTAAGAAGTTATGAGCAACGGTAAGGATCAGGTTAGGTGCTACGAAGATACCTGAGCCTGAAACGAGGTAGCGTTGTTCCCCTGCATTGTAAGTGCTGTAAACCATAGTGGCAGCAGTAGCAGGTTGTCCCTCGTAGTTGATGTGTTTGAGGTCTTGTCCACCGTTAATGATGGCACGGTTTCCGTTCTCAGTTTCTTTTGGAGCTTCTTCCTTGTCCTTTAGAATGCTCTTAGTTTCTACTTTTGGACTAGCTTTCTGGTCAACGATAGTAGTCGTATCGAGTTCTTTGACAGGTGTGTCGGGATAGGCACGGTCCTGAATGTCTTCAGGGAGCAAGTCAGCACTGTTGGTATCGGCAGCAGGTGTTTCTTGTTTTTCAGCTTCTACACGACCTTCTTCTTTGACTGGTTCAGTCTTGGTCTCTTCTATATCTGCGACTTGTTTCATTTGCTGATCTAAATTGGATGTCGTGGCAGGAGACGTTTCGTCTGCACGCACGGTTCCAGAAGCAAAAAATGCCAGTCCCACGATAACAGACGCCACACCTACAGTCAACTTCCGAATGCTAAATGTTTGCCCTTTTTCAAAAAGGTATCGATTCATAATATACTCCTAGTTTTTAGAAAGGCAGTCAGCTACTGCCCAAGCCCAAGTCTGACTTGGTTACAACTTGATTTAATGAAAAACTCTCTGATAATTTGTAAGCCACCTTACCTCCTGTTTATAAAGCGCTTTCATTTTAAGATAAAAAAATTTAAAAGGTCATTTCTCCCTTAAAATGACTGAAAACTTTTAATATAACAAATATACTAAATTAATGAAAGAATTGCAATAGCAAAAAGCAAAAAAATAAATATAAATTAAAGAAAATCAGTTACTTTTTAAAGAAAAAACGCATCCTTTCAGGGCTCAAACTAAATGAAAGGATACGTTTTAAAAAGAAATTAAAGTATTTTTTGAAGAGACTCTTGGATGGTTTGGGGGTCTGTTTTAGAAGAGAAGCGCTCAAGGACTTGCCCATCTCGACCAATGAGAAACTTAGCAAAATTCCATTCGATTCGTTTTCCTAGCGGGCCAGCTTTCTGGTCTTTTAACCAAAGGTAGAGAGGATCTGCTTCCTTACCATTGACCTTGACTTTGGCAAAGCGAGGGAAAGTGGTCTGATAGTGTAGGTTGCAGAAGCTATTGATTTCCTCTGCGCTGCCGGGTGCTTGTCCCATAAACTGATTGCAAGGGAAATCTAGGATTTCAAAGCCCTTATCTTGATAGCGTTCATAGAGTTCTTGAAGTCCCTGGTACTGGGGCGTTAAACCACATCCGGTAGCAGTGTTGACAATCAAGAGAACCTTGCCACGATAGCTCTCCAGGGGAGTTGCTTGGTTGTTTTGGTTCAAAACGGAAAAATCATATACACTGGTCATTTTTCTATATTCTCCTTATGCATTCCTGATTCAGAGTGTTTCATCTCGTGTTCCGATAAAAAGGCGTAGGTCATGCTTCCAAAGATGGCACCAATTCCCAAACCCAAGACTAGTAAAGGGAGCATTTTATCGAACTGGGAGAGATTGTCCAAAAAGATATCAAGGGGAAGATGCTGAACAAAGAGTTTATGAAAGATTAGTAAGAGAAAGAGAATAAGCTGAATGCTGAGGAATACACCCCAACTACGAACTTTGATTTGGCTTTTGCTGTAGCTTTTGTGATGGATTTCGGACGGGTCATCCTTGTCCAAATGTAAGTTGCGAACTGCTAGTCTAGCCCTAGATGAGAGGACGAAGATAAGTCCAAAATAGAGGTAGGGCATGGCATCTCGAACCAACTCTATGAAGCGTCCAAATAGGAGATAGAACAAGAAGAGTAGGAGGGAGGAGTATACGATTTGGATCAAGGCACGGGCACAAGCCTTGTAAATCATCTCTTGACGGCATTCATCAAAAGGCCCTTGTATGTGAAAGAATAGTTTGAGTAAGCGAGTGGTGAAATCTTCTTTTTTCATGGGAGTGATCTCCTAAATGAGCGATTTTTGATTGACTTCTTTAAAGAGTTGATAGAGAGTATAGAAGTAAACCAAACTAAAAATGATACAGATTATTAGAAATACCAGGTATCTCCAATCCATAGGATTTGTTAAAAGTTGTGGAAAGGATACGAGGATAAAACAGAGAGATGCGTTTAGAAGACGTATTTTTTTGATTGGATTTTCTGGAATCTCTGTCCCTTGTTCAATACAGGAAGGAATAAAAGAAAGATAATCAAGAAAGGATGCTCAATATGTCCAGAAAGTAGGAAAAAGGTAACAAAGATACTGATAAAAACATGACTGATCAGTAGTCTAGCTAGTGATTTCATAAGGTACCTCCTAGTCGTCTTCTTGGTTTTTCTTGGCCTTTTGAATGCGAAGAGAGACGATAATTTGCATCATCAGTCCAAAAAAGAACGCTCCCAGTATAGTTTTTAAAATATGTTTTGAATTCAGAAGAGAACTGATGAAATTTGGATTTTCACTGGTTAGGGTATCGATGAGTGGCATTATAAAAAATATCGCTATGCCGTAGATCAGACCGGCTTTTAGACCCGGAAAATGTAGCTTTTTACTTTCTTTTTGACTCAGCATTTCGGGATCAATAGCTGTGATGCCCGTTTTCTTGGTTTGAGAGACCACATAGAGGGCAACCATCATCGAAATGCCAAACACCACGAGAGGATAGCCGATAGCGACAATTTGCGGGTATTTATAGGCAAGAACGAGCGGGATAAGATTGCCAAATGTCATCAGATAAAAGAGGACAATAAAGACCTGATTCCCGATACGATCGGCCTCGCGCCGTTTGTGTTCGTCAAGGGGACCAGAAATACCGTATATGCGTTTGATGAGTTTTTCAGTGAGAGTTTCTTTTTTCATTTGTTTGCTCCTTTTTTAAAAATCGTCTTCCCAAAAGAGGCTATTGAGGTCAGTTTGGAGGCTGCGGGCGAGGTTGAGACAGAGTTCCAGGGTTGGATTGTACTTGTCGTTTTCAATCATGTTGATGGTCTGTCTCGAGACACCGATATCTTTGGCGAGCTCGAGCTGGGAAATGCCCAGTTCCTTGCGGAATTCTTTGACACGATTCATAGGGGCTCCTTTCTGATATGTCGTATATATTTGACCATATTATATTCTTTTGGAGATGAGGTGTCAAGTATATATGACATTTTTTTGAGAATTTTTTTCGAAGAAACTTAGCCTTGTCTGACAAGTGCAAGCTGCTCGGATTTGTGGTAAAATAGATAAGATATGACAAAAGAATTTCATCATGTAACGGTCTTGCTTCATGAAACGGTTGATATGCTTGACGTAAAACCTGACGGTATCTACGTTGATGCGACTTTGGGTGGAGCAGGCCATAGCGAATATTTATTAAGTAAATTGAGCGAAAAAGGGCATCTCTATGCCTTTGACCAGGACCAGAATGCCATTGACAACGCGCATAAACGGTTGGCACCCTATATCGAAAAAGGGATGGTAACCTTTATCAAGGATAACTTCCGTCATTTGCAGGCACGTTTGCAGGAGGCTGGTGTCCAGGAAATTGATGGAATTTGTTATGACTTAGGGGTGTCCAGTCCTCAGCTGGATCAGCGTGAACGTGGTTTTTCTTATAAAAAGGATGCGCCACTGGATATGCGGATGAATCAGGAAGCTAGTCTGACGGCCTATGAGGTGGTCAATCATTATGACTATCATGACTTGGTTCGGATCTTTTTCAAGTATGGTGAGGATAAGTTTTCTAAACAGATAGCTCGTAAGATTGAGCAAGCGCGTGAGGTGAAACCCATTGAGACAACGACGGAGTTGGCAGAGATTATCAAGTCGGCCAAGCCTGCCAAGGAGCTCAAGAAAAAGGGACACCCTGCCAAGCAGATTTTTCAGGCTATCCGAATCGAAGTCAATGATGAGCTGGGCGCTGCAGATGAATCTATCCAGCAGGCCATGGACATGCTGGCTCTGGATGGTAGAATCTCGATCATTACCTTCCATTCGCTGGAAGACCGCTTGACCAAGCAATTATTCAAGGAAGCTTCAACAGTGGAAGTTCCCAAAGGCTTGCCCTTCATTCCAGATGACCTTAAGCCCAAGATGGAATTGGTATCCCGTAAGCCAATCTTGCCAAGTGCTGAAGAGCTAGAAGCCAACAATCGTTCGCATTCAGCCAAGTTGCGCGTGGCTAGAAAAATTCACAAGTAAGAGGAAAAACATGGCAGAAAGAATCGAAAAAACAAGCCAGTTATTGCAAACGAAGTTCAAAGGTTTTTCACGTGTGGAAAAGGCCTTCTATGTTTCGATTGCTGCAACAATGATTATCCTGGCAATTAGCGTTGTGTTTATGCAGACCAAGCTATTACAAGTTCAGAATGAATTGACCAAGGTCAATGCTCAAATCGAAGAAAAGAAAACCGAGCTAGATGATGCCAAGCAAGAGGTCAATGAATTGATTCGTTCAGAACGTTTGAAAGAGATTGCAGACTCTAAAGATTTGCAGCTGAATAACGAAAATATCCGAGCAGCGGAGTAAGAAATGAAACAGTGGAAAGAAAAAATCATCCGTTATGCCGTTCGTAACCGTAAATCTCCAGAAGAAAATCGCCGAAGAGTAGGGAAAAGCCTGAGTTTATTGGCTGTCATACTCTTCGCTGTCTTTTTGGTCAACTTTGCGGTCATCATCGGAACGGGTAAAAAATTTGGTAAGGACTTGGTTCAAGAAGCCAACAAGGTTCACCAAACAACCAAGACGATTCCTGCAAAACGGGGAACCATCTACGATCGTAATGGAACGCCTATTGCAGAGGATGCGACTTCGTATAATATCTATGCCGTTATTGACAAGACCTACAAGTCAGCAACAGGCAAAATTCTCTATGTAGAGGATTCTCAATTTAATAAGGTAGCTGAAATTTTCCATAAGTATCTGGATATGGAGGAGTCCTATGTCAAAGAACAGCTTTCTCAACCAGATCTGAAACAGGTATCTTTTGGTACCAAGGGAAATGGGATCACCTATGCCAATATGATGGCCATTAAAAATGACCTCAAAACTGCTGGTGTTGAGGGAGTTGACTTTACAACTAGCCCTAACCGTAGTTATCCCAATGGACAGTTTGCTTCATCCTTTATCGGTTTAGCGCAACTCCATGAAAATGAGGATGGTACCAAACGTTTGATTGGGACATCTGGGTTGGAGAGTTCTTTAAATAACATTCTGGCGGGTACAGATGGGATTATCACCTATGAGAAGGATCGTCTGGGAAATATTGTTCCGGGTACGGAGCAGGCTTCCCAACACATGGTAGACGGAAAGGATGTTTACACAACCCTTTCTAGTCCTTTGCAATCCTTTATGGAAACGCAGATGGATGCCTTCCAAGAAAAGGTAAAAGGCAAGTATATGACGGCTACCTTGGTCAGCTCTAAGACAGGGGAAATCCTCGCTACAACCCAACGACCGACCTTCAATGCCGATACCAAGGATGGTATTACGAAAGACTTTGTCTGGCGAGATATTCTTTATCAAAGTAACTACGAGCCAGGATCAACCATGAAGGTAATGATGTTGGCTTCAGCCATTGATAACAATACCTTCCCTGGTGGTGAATACTTTAACAGTAGTGAATTGAAAATAGCTGACGCGACCATTCGAGACTGGGACGTCAATGAAGGTTTGACTAGTGGTGGCACCATGACCTTCTCTCAAGGGTTTGCCCACTCAAGTAATATCGGGATGACCTTGCTTGAGCAAAAGATGGGGGATGCAACCTGGCTGGACTACCTCAACCGTTTTAAGTTTGGGGTACCGACCCGTTTTGGTCTGGCAGATGAGTACACAGGTCAATTGCCTGCTGACAACATTGTCAATATCGCCATGAGTTCATTTGGACAAGGGATTTCTGTTACCCAGACCCAGATGCTTCGTGCTTTTACAGCTATTGCCAACGATGGGGTTATGTTGGAGCCGAAATTTATCAGTGCCCTCTATGATCCAAATGACCAGTCTGTTCGTAAGTCTCAAAAGGAAATTGTCGGAAATCCTGTGTCAAAAACAGCAGCGTCCTCTACTCGGGAGCACATGGTCATGGTCGGAACAGATCCTGTCTACGGTACCATGTACAACCACAGTACAGGAAAACCAAATGTCAATGTTCCAGGTCAGAATGTAGCCCTCAAGTCTGGTACAGCCGAAATCGCTGACGAGAAAAATGGAGGCTACTTGGTTGGTTCTACCAACAACATTTTCTCAGTTGTGGCTATGAACCCTGCCGAAAATCCTGATTTTATCTTGTATGTAACGGTTCAACAGCCTGAACATTATTCAGGTATCCAATTGGGAGAATTTGCCAACCCAATCTTGGAGCGGGCTTCAGCTATGAAAGAATCCCTCAATCTTCAGTCAACTGCCAAGAGCTTAGATCAGGTCAGCAAGACGACAAGCTATGCTATGCCAGCTACCAAGGACTTTACGCCGGGTGACCTAGCAGAAGAATTGCGTCGCAACCTGGTCCAACCAATTGTTATCGGAACAGGAACCAAGATTAAGGATCTCTCGGTTTCTGAAGGAGATAATTTGGAAGCCAATCAGCAGATTTTGATCCTGTCAGATAAGGTCGAAGAAATGCCTGATATGTACGGCTGGACAGATGAAAATGTGCAAACATTTGCTAAATGGCTGAATATAGAAGTCGAGTGGGAAGGTAGCGGTAAGACAGTCAAGAAACAAAGTGTCCGTGCCAATACAGCCCTCAAAGACCTTAAAAAAATGAAAGTAACATTAGGAGATTAAGATGATTAGTTCCATTAGTGCTGGAATTCTAGCCTTTCTATTGACCTTGATTGGCATTCCAGCCTTTATCCGATTTTATCGAAAAGCGCAGATTACAGGTCAGCAGATGCACGAGGATGTCAAGCAACACCAAGCTAAAGCTGGGACTCCAACCATGGGAGGTCTTGTTTTCCTTATCGTTGCAGTAGTCGTGAGCTTTCTGGTTGCTCTCTTTACCCAACAATTGACCAATAATGTAGGCATGATTTTGTTTATCTTGGTGTTGTATGGTTTGGTAGGTTTTCTGGATGACTTCCTCAAGGTCTTTCGTAAGATCAACGAAGGTTTGAATCCTAAGCAAAAGCTTGCTCTCCAGCTCCTTGGAGGAGTGATCTTCTACCTCTTTTATGAGTGTGGTGGCGACATGCTTTCAGTTTTTGGCTACCAAGTTCATCTGGGAATTTTCTATATCTTCTTTGCCCTTTTCTGGCTAGTTGGCTTTTCAAATGCGGTGAATCTGACTGACGGGATCGACGGACTAGCAAGTATTTCCGTAGTGATTAGCTTGTCAGCTTACGGTGTGATTGCTTATATGCAAAATCAACTGGATATTCTTCTTGTGATTCTTGCCATGATTGGTGGTTTGCTAGGCTTCTTCGTCTTTAACCACAAACCTGCCAAGGTCTTTATGGGAGATGTGGGAAGTTTGGCTCTTGGTGGGATGCTGGCAGCTATTTCTATGGCTCTTCATCAAGAATGGACCCTTTTGCTGATTGGGATTATCTATGTCTTTGAGACAAGCTCTGTTATGATGCAGGTCACCTACTTCAAACTTAGTGGTGGGAAGCGTATTTTCCGTATGACGCCTGTCCATCACCATTTCGAGCTTGGAGGATTCTCAGGCAAGGGCAATCCTTGGAGCGAGTGGAAGGTTGACTTCTTCTTTTGGGGAGTTGGGCTTCTAGCAAGTCTCTTGACCTTAGCCTTTTTATACCTACTGTAAAACTAACTTTTGATGACAAAATAAAACAGGATGAAGGTGATCTTCATCCTGTTTTTGTGTGTTTAAAGGTTAGTTGGAGTCATCCTTTCTCCCTTTTAACATAAAAGTGGCTGTAAGGGCTAGGCTGAGTCCTGCTAAGAAGAGGAGTGGGTTGGACACTTCTCCTGTTGCTGGAAGTTCTTCTTTAGGAGAATGATTTCCAGCTTTAGCAAGGCTCGGACTAGCTGGAAATTGTTCAGCCTCGTGTGCTGAGGTTTCTGCATCTGAAGTACTTGGTTTTTCCTCTGTGTTAGAGCTTGTTCCAGTTGCTTGATAGACGACAGCATAGGTACTGAAATGATTAGTGATGAATTCTACCTTTCCGTCTCGAACGGTGAAATCAAGGGCTTGCAACTCCTTGGTCGGAGTAATATAGTAGACCTTTTCTACGTTAGCTGAAATAGGCAAGCGAACCAAGACAGAGCCTTTTGGCTGTACGCTATGATCTGTTGGATTTTTAAGTTGTAGGTCGTAAGCATCATAGGTCTTGCCAAAGAGTTCTTGAGCTAGGACACGTCGGCTAGAGATATGAGAAATTCCTTCTAAGTCAGTGACTCCACCAATGATTTCCACTCCAGTTTCCTTATCTTTCAAGACTTGAACTGGATAGTCAGGAAGGCTATGGGTCGGAGCGACCTGATCTCCACTGGTTCCGATAGGTTTGGTGTATTCAGGTTTTTCAACAGTAGGAGCTTCCTCTTGTCCTGCCGTTCCGATAGGGTCAGTGTATTCAGGAATTGTCACTGTAGGCGGTTCCTCTTGCCCTGCCGTTCCGATAGGGTTGGTGTATTCCGGAATTTCAACAGTAGGAGCTGGTTCGTCTCCCTTACTTGTAGTTGGCTGGCTCTCGTCAACCTTCTTCTCATCTTTTTTAGTAAAGACAGCTACGATCGGGCTACTTGTGGTAGTTCCTTGAATGGCATAAGCTTCAATTGCTTTTCCAGTTTGTCGATCAGTAGCTTCAGGGATTGGGATTTGAACTTGATTGTCTTGGATTGATAGGATAGTCTGATCTCCACTGGTAACCAGATGCGTTTCATCCACCTTACGCAAAACTAGAGGATCTTTGACACCTGGGAAGGTCACTGCGATGGCTTCCCAATCTCCAGCTGGTAGGCTTAAGGAAATGGTTTTGTCATTTTCCTTAAGAGGCGCGATGCTAGGGCTATCTAGACCAACAGCAGGGGCTTTGATGATATCAAAGGAGTCTAAAGAGATTTTCTTGCGACCTTCTGGCGAATCTGGGTCAACTTGTAATGTCAGGGTGTGCGGGCCGTCAGTAAGGTTTGTAAATTCGCCAATAAAAGCTCTCTTTTCGGTTGCACCTGAAGTGTAGAAGTCTAGACTTGGCATTTCTTTGCCATCTAGTGTAACACGTGCTCGTCCAAGGGCAAGGCTCTTCAAGCCATAAATACGAATGCCCGTCCCTGTAAAGGAAATAGTTGCCTGAGCTTCTGAAGCTGTACTAGAGTCGCTGTTGTTAATATCAGCGTATTTTTCCGTACCTCCGTAGAGTTCAGGGTCAGACCAGTCCTTAAACTGGGCACCATACTGGATGCGCGAATCGCGATCATCTATTTTTTCAATCGTATTGCCTGTTCCTGCTAGGATCTTGAAGTAGTCTAATGAAATTTTCGAGCGCTCACTACCACGTCCTTTGTGCTCACGTTTAACACTAAGAGTCAATGTGTGAGGTCCGTCAGATAGTCCTGCGAAGCGACCAATGAGACTACCTTTTTCAGTTGCTCCAGCAGTATGGAAGTCAAGCTCCCCGACTTCTTTGCCATCAATTTTAGCAGTGGCAAGACCTAGTTCAGACGATTTCAGTCCATAGATTTCGATACCAACGCCAGTGAAAGGAATGGTAGCAGTGAGATCTTCGTCTGTGTAGTCTCCTTTTGAAAGGTCAGCAAATTTCTCTGTTCCTCCAAATAATTCTGAGTCTGCCCAGTTTCCAAAGGCAGCTCCGTACTGGATGCGGCTATCTCGGTCGTCCATCAACTCGCTATAGGTTTCGACAGTGGCCTGTTCAGACACTTGTGTGGAAAGCTCGCCCAGCATAGCCTTTACAGTATAAGTATAGGCATGTTGAGGATTGAGTGATCGGTCGATAAAGTGGGTTTGATTGGTTACAAATTCTCTGGTCGCAGAAGTTTGGCCAGATGCGTCTTTCACTTGTCTTTGGATGACATAGTGGGTAGCGCCTTCTACTTGGTTAAAGGTGAGTTCAGCAGTGACTCCATTTTGTCGAACTGCTGTTAGACTGGTTACACGACCAGGGAAGTGTTCAAAGGTAATGACGTCACCTTTTTGTGTTGCCAGTTGGATGCGATTGTTTTTGAGGATCGTTGCCTTGACTGGTTTGCCATTGACCTTGATTTGGCTGGCTTCGATATTTGGATAGTCTACAATTAGGTCTCCACCGACATTTGAAAGGAAGGACAAGCTTTGCAGGTTTTTATCTTTCCACTTCATGCTAACTTCAAAGTTTCCTCGAGCAACCAAGCCAGAAACCTGACCGTCTTTCCAGGCATCTGGAAGGGCTGGTAATGGTGCAATATAGCCTGTATGAGATTGGAGGAGCATTTCTGCCATCCCACTAGTTGCTCCGAAGTTGCCATCGATTTGGAAAGGCGCGTGCGTATCCCAAAGGTTTTCTAGAGTTGAGTACTTGAGCTGTTCAGCGAGTAAGCGATGGGCACGGTTACCGTCCAGCAGACGAGCCCAGAGGTTGATTTTATTGGCTTTAGACCAACCAGTCCCACCATCTCCACGGTGATTGAGGGTTGCACGCGCAGCTTCTAGGTATTCAGCCTGATCCTTGCTAAAGAGCGTACCTGGGAAGAGACCAACTAGATGGGAAACGTGACGGTGGTGATTTTCAATCCCTTCATTTGTGAATTGCGGACTGTCCTCCTCGTACCATTCCTTAATGCGTCTCTCTTTGTTGATGTAAAGTGGTTTCAGTTTGTCAAATTTAGCCTTGACCTCTGTGACTAAGTCTTTGTCGACATTCAGATGGTTGGCGACTTCCATGTAGTCGTGGAATAGCTGCCAGACTAGCGATTGGTCAAAGGTATTTCCGATGGTGATGGTCCCGTGTTCTGGTGAGTAGGATGGAGAAGATACCCAACGGTCACTGGCCTTGTCATAGTGCAAGAAGGAGTTCCAGAACTTAGCGGTTTCCTTGAGCATTGGGTAAATCTTTTCTTTGAGATAGGTTTCATCCTTGGTGAATTTATAATAGTCATAGACGTTCTGCATCATCCAAGCATTAGCAGCTGGAGACCAACCCCAATAGTAATTCCAGCCTGGAGTAGTCCAGCCAAATGGTGTCGCCTGGGTGTGGACCAGCCAACCATTTTCTTGGCCGTCTTTGGATTCGATACCTGCGTATTCCTTGGCAGCGATACGGCCATAATAGCGCATGTCGTCAATGTAATTAATCATTGGCTTGGCTGTTTCAGCTAGATTGCTCATATAGGCAGGCCAGTAGTTCATTTGCAAATTGACATTGAGGTGGTAGTCAGCATTCCAAGGTGGATTGTCTACAGCATTCCAGACTCCTTGTAGGTTGGCAGGAAGAGCATCTGTCCGATCACGAGACGAACTGATGAGTAAATAACGTCCGTATTGGAAGAAGAGTTCTTCCAATTTTTGCCCTTTTTCTGGGTTATAGCCTTGAAGGGCCTCTTTCGTCGTTTGAGCAGTCTTGTTTCCGCCTAGGTTTATTTTAACGCGGTTAAAGAGACTTTGATAGTCCTTGATATGGGCCTTTTTAAGTGTCTCGTAGTCTTTGGCCTTAGCAGCTTCTACAATCCCTTTAACTGTTTTTTCGAGGTCAATGTCTTTTCGATAGTTGGCTTTTGGATTCTGAGCAAAGTTGGTCTTGGCACTGAGATAGAGGGTCGCATAACTTGCGCCTGTAACGGTTAGTGTCTCGTCCTGAACAGTCACCTTTCCGTCTGTTTTAATTCCTAGATAGGATGCAAATTTGAGGCCGTTATCTTTGACAGTTCCCTTTAGAAGGATTCCATTTGCATCTGTAGTGACATGACCATTCTTATAGTTGGAATATTCCCAAGAGTAGTTGCCATTAGCAAGCAAGTCTTCTGTCAAGCTGTTCCAAAGGGTAAAGTCAAGTGTCTTGTTTCCTTTTTTGGTCAAGTGGGTCACAGTGACATCATCAGGATAGCTGGAGAAGGTTTCGCGTTTGAAGGTGGTCCCATCTTGGGTGTAAGAAGTGGTCGTAGTGGCTTCAGTGATATCCAAACCGCGATGATAATCAGTTACAGTATCTAACCCTTTTTTCTGGTTATTGAAGACCATGAAGATATCACCAAAGGCTAGGTAACGTCCATACTGGGCGTTGTTTGGTCCAACTAGATTTTGTTCAGCGAGCTGTTTTGCTTTTTGGCGGTCGCCAGCTTCGAGGGCTTTACGTATCTCTGCTAAGACCTTGTAGCGATCCTTGTAGTTTCCTCCGTTATAGTCGGTGCTATCGGGTTGTGGTCCTCCTGACCAGAGGGTCTTTTCGTTGTACTGGATTCTCTCTTCCCCAATGAGTCCGAAAACCTTGGCTCCCATCTCTCCATTTCCGACAGGGAGGGCTTGCTTTTCCCATCCGTCATAGGAGGGAGCTGTTGGCTGATTGTAGTTGAGTTGATAGTTTTCTTGTTTTGTCACAGGCTGGTCTGCTTTTTCAGGTTCCTTATTTTCTTTAGCTTCTACAATGGCTTCTTCACTAGCTTGACTATTTGTCTTCTGATTCTCCTCAGCTGGCCTGCTTTCGGAAACTACTGGACTCTCGGCTAGAGACGGTTTTGTAGTTTCAGTCGCTTCAGCTGCTTTGGGTTCACTATCAGGCTTAGTGATAGCTTCGACAGAGGTTGATTCAGTTTGCTTGACCTCAACACTGTCTGCAGCTACAGTATGGTTGACTAGAAAAACAGCCCCTAGTAAAACAGAAGCAGTCCCAACCGTCAGCTTTCGGATGCTATAGCGACAGGATTTCTCCCAAAAGTGTTTTTTCATAAAACCCTCCTTCGTTTATTAGAAACCGCTTACATTTTATAAAGCAGTTTCGTTTATTTTGTTTCTATTTATCTCCTTACCTCCCATTCTACTGGTCATCTAGCATTTGTCAAGAGGTTTTTGGTGAAAAACATATTTGATATTGCTTTTTCTTAAAATAGTAGAAGAAAGAGAGGAAAGGGTGGAATTATTCGTAATTTCATAGTTCAATCTGATTGTAAGACTAGCTTAGAATTGGCTTAACCCCCTCTTGAAAGCGTAAAACAAACTAGTCAGGAAAGTCACTTTATGGTATAATATAGAAGACTCAAAAAGAAACAGGAGAAAAAGAATGGATTTACTTTTAGCAATTATCTTGATTGTGCTAGCTTTTCTAGGAGGAGCTCTTGGAGGTATGTACTTGGTTCGTAAGCAAATTGAAAAAGAATTTGCGGACAACCCACGTTTGAATGCTGAGGCAGTTCGTGCTCTTTTGAGCGCAAATGGTCAAAAACCAAGCGAGGCCAAGGTACAACAAGTTTACCACCAAATCATCCGCCAACAAAAAGCAGCCCTTGCTAACAATAAAAAGAAATAAATAGGAAAAGTCTGGGATGAAAGTTCCAGACTTCTCACTATGTTCAATAGTTCTCAAGGATAAGACTTTTTCCTTGCATTCTATTGATATTTGATTATGATTAAAAGAGAGGCAGTTGCCATTCTATCAAGCTGTCGGTTAGTTCCTTCAGGACAAGGAATCATAATGAACTATCAATCAGAAAAAAGACTAGAAAGAAGACTGTATGGATAATCGACCAATTGGTTTTTTGGATTCAGGTGTCGGGGGCTTGACTGTTGTTCGTGAGCTCATGCGCCAGCTTCCCCATGAAGAAATCGTCTATATTGGAGATTCGGCACGGGCGCCCTATGGCCCCCGTCCTGCTGAGCAAATTCGTGAATATACTTGGCAGTTGGTCAACTTTCTCTTGACCAAGGATGTCAAGATGATTGTCATTGCTTGTAATACTGCGACTGCGGTCGTCTGGGAAGAAATCAAGGCCCAACTAGACATTCCCGTTCTAGGTGTGATTTTGCCAGGAGCTTCGGCAGCTATTAAGTCCAGTCAAGGCGGGAAAATCGGAGTGATTGGAACACCCATGACGGTCCAATCAGACATCTATCGTCAAAAAATCCATGATCTGGATCCAGACTTACAGGTGGAAAGTTTGGCCTGTCCCAAGTTTGCCCCCTTGGTCGAGTCTGGTGCCCTGTCAACCAGTGTCACCAAGAAAGTAGTTTATGAAACCCTGCGTCCCTTGGTAGGCAAGGTGGATAGCTTGATTCTGGGTTGTACCCATTACCCACTCCTTCGCCCTATCATCCAGAATGTCATGGGACCAAAGGTTCAGCTCATCGATAGTGGGGCTGAGTGTGTACGAGATATCTCAGTCTTACTCAATTATTTTGAAATCAATCGTAGCCGAGATGCGGGGCCTCTTCAACATCGTTTTTACACAACAGCCAGCAGCCAAAGTTTTGCCCAGATTGGGGAAGAATGGCTGGAAAAAGAGATTCATGTGGAGCATGTAACATTATGACAAACAAAATTTATGAATACAAGGACGACCGGGACTGGTATGTCGGTGTCTGGGATGTCTATGGAGGCATCTATAGCCTTATCAAAGATCCGCTTGAGCTTGATTTTATGGATTTGGCGCGGATTTTTCGTGATGAGGAAAATGGCTTTCCGATTACGATAACGGTGATGCGCTGGTCTTCTAACTTTCGTCTGCTCTCCTTTATCGTTGAGATTTTAAATGCCGAAGCAGGTCGAAACTTAGAAGTCATCCAACGTCAGGGAGCTCTGCTCTTGGTTGAAAATGGAAAGCTTTTGCATGTTGAATTGCCTAAAGAAGGAGTCGATGTAGAAGCCTTCTTTGAAACTAGCAAGGTTAGAGAAACTCTGCTCATTGCGACTCGTAACGAAGGCAAGACCAAGGAATTCCGAGCTATCTTTGACAAGTTAGGCTACGATGTGGAAAATCTCAATGATTACCCTGATCTACCTGAAGTAGCTGAAACAGGCATGACCTTTGAAGAAAATGCCCGCCTGAAAGCAGAAACCATTTCCCAATTAACAGGCAAGATGGTTTTAGCAGATGATTCTGGTCTCAAAGTTGATGTCCTTGGTGGCTTGCCAGGTGTCTGGTCAGCGCGTTTTGCAGGTGTGGGGGCTACTGATCGTGAAAACAATGCTAAACTCCTGCACGAATTGGCCATGGTCTTTGACCTTAAGGACCGTTCAGCCCAGTTCCACACGACCTTGGTTGTAGCCAGTCCAAACAAGGAAAGCTTGGTTGTTGAAGCTGACTGGCCAGGTTATATCAACTTTGAACCCAAGGGTGAAAATGGATTTGGCTATGATCCCCTCTTCCTTGTAGGGGAGACAGGAAAATCATCAGCTGAGTTAACCCTTGAAGAAAAAAATAGCCAATCCCACCGTGCCTTAGCCGTTAAGAAACTTTTGGAGGTATTTCCATCATGGCAAAGCAAACCATCATTGTAATGAGTGACTCTCATGGCGATAGCTTGATTGTGGAAGAAATCCGTGACCGCTATCTGGGTAAAGTTGATGCCATTTTTCACGATGGTGACTCAGAACTCCGTCCAGACTCTCCGCTCTGGGAAGGCATCCATGTCGTCAAAGGAAATATGGACTTTTATGCTGGCTACCCAGAACGTTTGGTGACTCAACTTGGTCCGACCAAGATTATCCAGACTCACGGACATTTATTTGATATCAATTTCAACTTTCAAAAGTTGGACTACTGGGCTCAGGAAGAAGATGCCGACATCTGTCTCTATGGTCATTTGCATGTGCCAAGTGCTTGGATGGAAGGCAAAACACTCTTTTTAAATCCAGGCTCCATCAGCCAACCACGAGGGACTATCAGAGAATGTCTCTATGCTCGAGTGGAGATTGATGACAGCTATTTCAAAGTAGACTTTTTGACACGTGATCATGAGATTTATCCAGGCTTGTCCAAGGAGTTCGCTCGATGATTGCCAAGGAATTTGAAGCATTTTTACTGGAGCAGGAAGAAACTTTTCTTACCCCTGCTGAGAATCTAGCAGCTTTGATTGATACCCATAATGCTGACCATGCGATTTTGGTGTTGAGTCAAATCACCTATACCCGTATCCCTGTTGTGACCTTTGACAAACGCTTTGTCGGAACCATTGGTCTGAGAGATATTTTGGCTTATCAAATGGAGCAAGGTTTGACAGATGAACAGATGGCAACGACAGATATCGTCAATATAACCAAGACGGATGTGGCAGTGGTCGCTCCAGACTATAACATCACAGAGGTCCTCCATAAACTGGTGGATGAACCCTTCTTGCCAGTGGTAGATGATGAAGGGATTTTTCAAGGAATCATCACGCGCAAGTCCATCCTCAAGGCAGTTAATGCCCTCTTGCATGACTTTAGTAAGGAATATGAGATTCGATGCAAATGAGAGATAGGATTTCAGACTTTTTAGAGAGAAAGCAGGGCTTGTCTACTAATTCAAAGCAATCTTATAAGTATGATCTGGAGCAATTTTTAGACATTGTAGGTGAGCGGATCTCTGAGACTAGTCTCAAGATTTACCAAGCCCAACTAGCCAATCTAAAAATCAGCGCCCAGAAACGGAAACTTTCAGCCTGTAACCAATTTCTCTACTTTCTCTATCGAAAAGGAGAAGTGGACAGCTTTTATCGTTTGGAATTAACCAAACAAGCTGAAAAGAAGACTGAAAAGTCAGAACGGTTAGACCTAGAGTCTTTTTGGCAGGAAAGTGACTATCCAGAGGGGCGCTTGCTAGCGCTCTTAATCCTAGAAATGGGACTCTTGCCAAGTGAGATTTTATCCCTTAAGGTTGTAGATATCAATCTGGATTTTCAGGTGCTGCGAATTAACAAGGCTTCCCAACAGAGGATTGTCACTATTCCCACGACCTTGATTCCAGAGCTAGAACCCTTGATGGGGCAGACCTATCTCTTTGAAAGGGGGGGGAAAGCCTATTCTCGTCAGTGGGCCTTTCGACAGCTAGAGTCCTTTGTCAAGGAGAAAGGTTTCCCAGAACTATCAGCCCAAGCCCTACGGGAACAGTTCATTCTAAGACAGATAGAAAACAAGGTCGATTTGTACGAAATTGCAAAAAAATTAGGATTAAAAACAGTCCTGACCTTAGAAAAATATAGATAATGGATATTAAATTAAAAGATTTTGAAGGGCCCCTGGACCTGCTCTTGCACTTGGTTTCTAGGTACCAGATGGATATCTACGATGTGCCCATTACGGAAGTTATTGAACAGTATCTAGCCTATGTCTCAACCTTGCAGGCCATGCGTCTGGAAGTAACGGGCGAGTATATGGTTATGGCCAGTCAGCTCATGCTGATCAAGAGCCGCAAGCTCTTGCCAAAGGTAGCAGAAGTGACAGACTTAGAGGATGACCTGGAACAAGACCTTCTCTCTCAAATCGAAGAATACCGCAAGTTCAAGCTCTTGGGTGAGCACTTGGAGGCTAAGCACCAAGATCGGGCCCAGTACTATTCCAAAGCGCCAACAGAGTTGATCTACGAAGATGCGGAGCTTGTGCATGACAAGACGACCATTGACCTCTTTTTGGCTTTTTCAAATATCCTAGCCAAGAAAAAAGAGGAATTTGCTCAGAATCATACAACTATCTTGCGAGATGAATATAAGATTGAGGACATGATGGTCATCGTAAAAGAGTCCTTGACTGGACGAGACCAGTTGCGCTTGCAGGATTTGTTCAAGGAAGCCCAGAATGTCCAAGAGGTTATTACCCTCTTTTTGGCGACCCTAGAGTTAATCAAAACCCAGGAACTGATCCTCGTGCAAGAGGAGAGTTTCGGAGATATCTATCTCATGGAAAAGAAGGAAGAAAATCAAGAGGCACAAAGCTAGACTTGATAGAGAGGAAAGATGAGTACTTTAGCAGAAATAGAAGCGCTCTTGTTTGTAGCAGGTGAAGATGGGATTCGAGTCCGTCAGTTGGCTGAACTCCTATCGCTTCCCCCGACAGGCATCCAGCAGAGTTTAGAAAAATTAGCCCAGAAGTATGAAAAAGACCAAGAGTCGAGCTTGTCCCTGATCGAGACAGGTGGTGCATACAGATTGGTCACCAAGCCTCAATTTGCAGCGATTTTGAAGGAATACTCCAAGGCACCCATCAACCAAAGTTTGTCTCGGGCTGCTCTTGAGACCTTGTCCATCATTGCTTACAAGCAACCCATCACGCGGATAGAAATTGATGCTATTCGTGGGGTTAATTCGAGTGGAGCCTTGGCAAAGTTGCAGGCCTTTGACTTGATACGAGAAGATGGAAAAAAAGAAGTGTTGGGTCGTCCCAATCTCTATGTGACTACGGATTATTTCCTAGATTACATGGGAATTAACCATTTGGAAGAACTGCCAGTGATTGATGAGCTTGAGATTCAAGCCCAAGAAAGCCAATTATTTGGTGAAAGGATAGAAGAAGATGAGAATCAATAAATATATTGCCCACGCAGGTGTGGCCAGTAGGAGAAAAGCAGAAGAGTTGATCAAGCAAGGTTTGGTGACAGTTAACGGCCAAGTGGTGCGTGAACTCGCAACGACCATCAAGTCTGGTGACAAGGTCGAAGTGGAAGGTCAGCCCATCTACAACGAAGAAAAGGTCTACTATCTGCTTAACAAACCACGTGGAGTGATTTCCAGTGTGACAGATGACAAGGGCCGCAAGACTGTTGTCGACCTCTTGCCCAATGTCAAGGAGCGCATTTACCCGGTTGGACGTTTGGACTGGGATACATCAGGTGTCTTGATTTTGACCAATGATGGGGACTTTACAGATGAGATGATTCACCCCCGTAATGAGATTGACAAGGTCTATGTCGCGCGTGTTAAAGGTGTGGCTAATAAGGACAATCTCCGCCCCTTGACCCGCGGTCTTGAGATTGATGGCAAGAAAACCAAGCCAGCTGTTTATGAAATTCTCAAAGTGGATCCAGTCAAAAACCGCTCTGTGGTACAGTTGACTATCCATGAAGGGCGTAACCATCAGGTTAAAAAGATGTTTGAAGCCGTCGGTCTGCAAGTGGATAAACTGTCTCGGACACGTTTCGGACACCTAGACTTGACAGGTCTTCGTCCAGGAGAATCCCGTCGCCTTAATAAAAAAGAAATCAGCCAACTACACACTATGGCTGTAACCAAGAAATAATGAAACGCATCTTAATAGCGCCAGTACGCTTTTACCAACGTTTTATCTCACCGGCCTTTCCACCCTCTTGTCGCTTTGAGCCGACTTGTTCTAACTACATGATTCAGGCTATTGAAAAACATGGCTTCAAGGGTGTTTTGATGGGCCTGGCTCGGATTTTACGTTGTCATCCTTGGTCGAAAACAGGTAAGGACCCCGTCCCAGACCACTTTTGCCTCAGACGAAATCAAGAAAAAAAATAACCCAACATCACCTGATGTTGGGTTTTCTTGTTTATTTCAAAGCTTTTTGAGCATCTTCAATCATGAGTTTAGTTGATTCAAGACCGCCACCACTTAGATACCAGAGGTCTGGTGTTAGTTGGATGATTTTACCATTTTTAGCGGCAGGGGTTTCAGCGATGAGGGCATTTTCTAGGACGCCATCGTTGCTTGAGTTGTCCCCACCAATGGCAAGGGTACGGTTGATGACAAAGAGGATGTCAGGATTGATTTCTTTCACACTTTCAAAGCTGACTTCTTGTCCGTGTCGAGAGTCTTCAAATTGAGTATCAGTTGGCTTGAATTTCAAGGTTTGATACAAGAAAGAGAAACGAGATTGGGCACCAAAGGCAGCCATTTTTCCTTCATTGAGGAGGATAGCAAGGGCTTTTTTGTCAGAACTTTCGTTTTTAGTAGCGACTTCTTGGATGCTCTTGTCCAGGTTAGCCAATTCTTCTTTGGCTTTCTGTGTACCTGTTTCGCCAAAGGCGCTTGCTAGGGATTCGATGTTGGCTTTGGTAGAAGTCCAGTAGTCGTCCTTGCTTGCTTGGAAGAGCACGGTTGGAGCAATTTCTTTGAACTTGTCTACGAATTTTTGGGTACGTGGTGAAGCGATAATTAGGTCTGGTTCAAGAGCAGCGATGGCTTCTAGGTCTGGCTCAACCATAGAACCAACATTGTTGACATTTCCTGCAAGATCTTTTAGGTAAGTCGGAACAGTTTTTGTAGGCATTCCGACGATATTCTTTTCAAAACCTAAAGCGCGAATAGTATCCGCAGCACCGAGGTCAAAAGTCACAATCTTTTCAGGAACCTTTGAAAGTTTGACCTCATCTAGTGAACTTTTAATAGTTATCTCTGTTGGAGCAGAGCTACTTGTCTCTGTCTGGCTAGTGCTTGAGTTTGTATTTGTACTACATGCACCAAGTAAGAGCAAGAAGCTGACAGCTAGGGCAGTGAGATAAAGTTTAAGGGATGTTTTCATGATTTCTCCTTTTTAAAATATAGTAACGATGTAGGGGGTCTCTTAAATAGGTTTGTTAGCTAAGAGACAGAGGGTTCTCTAACATGAGTTCAGAATAGCTAGCTATAGATACAGATCTTTTTGCCATTGATATCAGCCAGTGTGATGGGAATCTCATAAAGTTGACTGAGCAGGTCAGCCTGCATGATTTGAGCAGTCGTTCCCTTGCAAAAGACTTGACCGTCTTTAAAGGCAACAATTTCATCCGCATACTGGCTAGCCATGTTGATATCGTGGAGGACGATGATAATGGTTTTGCCAAGTTCCTCCACCAGTCGCCGAAGGATCTGCATCATGCTGACACTTTGCTTGATATCGAGATTATTTAGTGGTTCGTCCAGCAAGATAAAGTCTGTATCCTGGGCTAGTACCATGGCGATAAAGACACGTTGGAGCTGTCCGCCAGACAGACTATCGATGTAGCGGTCTTTTAAGTTTGTCAGTTCCAGATAGTCCAGAGTTTCTCGGATTTTTCCCCAGTCTTCTGCCCTCAGTCGACCACGGCTGTAGGGAAAACGTCCAAAGCTGACCAATTCTTCTACAGTCAATTTGGCTTGGTAATTGATCTTCTGCTTTAGGATGGTGAGTTCTTTGGCCAGTTCTTGCGAATTCCAACTCTCGATTTCACGGCCTTTGATACTGAGAATTCCCTGATCCTTCTTGGTCAGTCTGCTCATGATGGAGAGAAGAGTTGATTTTCCAGCACCATTTGGACCAATAAAGGCTGTCAGTTTCTGAGGACTGACTTCAAGCGAAATGTCTTGCAAAATATCCTGTTTTTGAATGGATTTGTCAATGTTTTCCAGTTTCACCGACGCGCCCTCCTGTAAAGTAAAATAAAGAATAAGAGACCACCCACACTCTCGATGATCATGCTGATGCGAATTTCCAGAGCAAAGACTCGTTCGATAAGGGCTTGCCCCAAGGTCAAACTAACAAATCCAATCAGAATGGCTAGGATAAAGAGCAACTTGTGCCGATAATCTTTGACAATCAGGTAAGTGAGATTGGCCAGCATAAAGCCGAAGAAGGCCATAGGCCCTACCAAGGCAGTCGCTGTTGAGGTTAAAAGCACGATGCCCCAGAGGAGCTCTTTCTGTTCTTTTTCAACATCGAGTCCCAGTATCTGAGCCGTTTCTCTTTGCAGGTGCAAGACATCCAGAACGACTGCTTTTCGAAAGAAAAAGATTGTCAAAGCAAGGATAATCAGAGAACTAATGGCTAGGATGGAAGTGTTGAGATGCTGAAAGGAGGCAAAGAGACTGTTCTGCAGTTTATCGTATTCATTTGGATCCATCAGGACTTGGAGGAAGGTACTGATATTTCGAAAGAGACTTCCGAGCGCTAGACAGATTAGCAGAATGAAAACCAAATTTTGCTTCATCAGCGTCTTCAAGTAGCCTTGTAAGGCGAGAAAAAAGAGGGATTGAAGCAGAAGCAAGACTAGAAATTCTAAGATAGGAGACTTTCCAAGCTGTAGAAATTTGCTTTCAAATATCAGTAGCAGGGTCTGTAGCAGGACATAGAAGGATTCGATTCCCAAAATACTTGGCGTCAGAAAGCGATTTTCCGTCAGGGTTTGAAAACTAATGGTCGAAATCCCTGTCGCGATGGCTACCAAGAGATAAACGATGATTTTTTGGGAACGCAGCTTCCAGGCAAAGACAGACAGGTTAGTGATAGGCCAAAAGTAGAGGAGACAAGCTCCGATGGCCAGGATAATGAGAAGGCTGAAGAGTTTGGTATGTTTGCTTTTAAACTGCATCCTTTTGTCCTCCTCTCCAGAGAAGTAGGATAAAGACGAGGCTACCGATGATTCCTAGAATGAGACTGACAGACAGCTCATAGGGCCGAATCAAGACTCGAGAGAGGATATCGCAGGCCAAAACCAGATTGGCACCGACCAGAGCAACCATGAGTTTGGTTTGACTCAGATTATCTCCATAGCGCTTGCGGACAAGATTGGGAACGATGACCCCGAGAAATGGCAAGGCACCCACGGTAATCATGGTGACACTTGTCGTTAGTGCCACTAGAAAAAGGGCCAGTTTTTCAAGTAGAGAGTAAGAAATCCCCAAACTTTCACTAGTTTCCTTGCCCAGATTCATGATGGTGAAGGTTTGGGATAATTTCCAAACGGCTATCAGGATAATGAGGCCTAAGAAGAGCCACTCATACTGATGGGTCTGAATCATGGAGAAGGAGCCCTGGGTCCAGGCCGTCATACTCTGAACCAGATTGAAACGATAGGCGATAACTTCTGTGACAGAACCGATAATCCCACTATAGATGATCCCGATCAAGGGCAACATCCACCTTTCCTTTATAGAAAAAATAGTCATAAAGGCCAGGAAGAAGAGGGTAAATAAAATGGATGAGCCAAAAGCAAAGAGCATCTTTTGGGTCAGACTCGCAGACGGAAAGACAAAGAGGCTCAACACCATTCCCAGTTTAGCGGCTTCAGTCGTTCCGACTGTACTCGGAGCAGCAAATTGATTTTGGGTAATGGTCTGCATGAGGAGTCCTGCCATGCTCATACTGGAGGCTGCAAGGAGAATGCTGATGGTTCTTGGAAGACGCGACTCTTGAAAGAGAAGCCAAGTCTGTTGGTCAAAAGCAAAGAATTTTTCCCAAGAAAAATCACTGGTTCCAATACTAATGGAGAGAAAGACCAGGAGTAGAAGTAAGCCTGTTAAAATATGAGAGAGTTTCATGCCCCGTCCTTTCATGTAGATTTGGTATAAAAATACCCTTGGAGATAATGTAACACGATTTTTTTAATCTGTCAATAAATTTTCTGACAATTTAATGTAAAAAGAAAGAAAAATTCCTGAAATAATATCTGACACTCTCTTTTATTGGAAAACTGAGTCAAAACCAATCCACCTTCCCACTATCCTTCTCCTATAAAAAGTGGTAAAATGGAGGACAGAAAGAAGGAACTGATATGACAACATTATTTTCAAAAATCAAAGAAGTAACAGAGCTTGCTGCGATCTCAGGTCATGAAGCGCCTGTCCGGACTTATCTTCGTGAAAAGTTGACACCGCACGTGGATGAAGTAGTGACAGATGGCTTGGGCGGTATTTTTGGTATCAAACATTCAGAAGCAGCCGATGCACCGCGTGTTTTGGTCGCATCTCACATGGACGAAGTTGGTTTTATGGTCAGCGAGATTAAGCCAGACGGAACCTTCCGTGTGGTTGAAATCGGTGGCTGGAATCCTATGGTGGTCAGCAGCCAACGCTTTAAACTCTTTACTTGTGATGGTCGTGAAATTCCTGTGATCTCAGGTTCTGTTCCTCCACATTTGACTCGTGGAACAGGTGGACCAACCATGCCAGCTATTTCAGATATCATTTTTGATGGTGGGTTTGCAGACAAGGCTGAGGCAGAAAGCTTTGGTATCCGTCCGGGTGACACCATTGTCCCTGATAGCTCCGCTATCTTGACAGCCAATGAAAAAAATATCATCTCAAAAGCTTGGGACAACCGCTACGGTGTTCTCATGGTAAGCGAGCTAGCAGAAGCCTTGTCAGGTCAAAAACTCGGAAATGAACTCTACCTTGGCTCGAACGTCCAAGAAGAAGTTGGCCTTCGTGGCGCTCATACTTCTACAACTAAGTTTGATCCAGAAGTCTTTCTGGCAGTTGACTGCTCACCAGCAGGTGATGTCTACGGCGGCCAAGGTAAGATTGGGGATGGAACCTTGATTCGCTTCTACGATCCAGGTCACTTGCTTCTCCCAGGTATGAAGGATTTCCTTTTGACAACGGCTGAAGAAGCTGGCATCAAGTATCAATACTACTGTGGAAAAGGCGGAACGGACGCTGGAGCAGCTCATCTGAAAAATGGTGGTGTCCCATCTACAACTATCGGTGTTTGTGCTCGTTATATCCATTCTCACCAAACCCTCTACGCTATGGATGACTTCCTAGAAGCCCAAGCTTTCTTGCAAGCCTTGGTGAAAAAATTGGATCGTTCAACGGTTGATTTGATTAAACATTATTAAGCATAAGGGAGGTGGTCGGGATGGCAGAACCAAACCTAGAAAGCCTTATAAGAGATCTCTACAACCATGCTCGTCAGGGCTTGAGTGAAGATTTAGTTGCTGCTCTCCTAGAGACTGCTAAAAAACTACCAACTACAAATGAGCAATTACTAGCAGTCCGACTCTCAGGACTGGTCACCCGTGAATTGCTCATCAATCCCAAACACCCAGCACCTGAGTTGATCAACTTGGCGCGCTTTATCAAAAGAGAAGAAGCCAAGTATAGGGGCACTGCAGTTTCTGCTATCATGTTTGGAGAACTCTTTAAGATACTTTGATTCCATTGTGAATCAAAGTATTTTTTATATGTTTCAAAAGAAATTCTTAATGAGGAGACGAAAAAAGCCATCCCATTCAGGATAGCTTTTAGGTTATTAGATTTGTTCAGCGATGACCTTTTCGGCTAGGTTCATAGCATGGTCAGACACACGAGTGTAGTGGGAAATGATGTCGATAAAGTTAACCCCGGCTTGTGTAGAACACTCACCTTTGTTAAGGCGTTTGATATGGGTCTTTCTGAGAACACGTTCCATATTGTTGATTTCTTTATGGCGTTCAATCAGACTTTGAGCTTTTTCAATATCATTGTTTTCCACACTATCAAGGGCATCCTTGATAAAGTCAGTAGTTTTTTGATAGATATCCGCCAATTCCTGCAAAGCAGCATCAGAAAATTGAACATTCTTACGTTGAAGGTAGTCTGTTAGGTTGAGCAAGCCTTCTGCGTGGTCCCCAATCCGTTCCAAATCACGAGATGAATCCAGGATGTTGGTCAAGACTTCGCTTTCCTTTTGACTCAAGGATTCGCTTGAGAGTCTGATGAGGTAACGAGTGAGTTTTTCATCGATGGTGTTGATGGCTTCCTCTGTCTTGTGCCCTTTTTCAGCTACCTTTTCATCCAAACCGATGATATAGGTATAAGAAAGGTCAAAAGCTTTGGCTGCATAGTTCCCCAAGTGCAAAAGTTCTTTTTTGGCATTTCCTAGAGCTATAGAAGGAGATTGCTGGATAAGTTGCTCGTCGAGATAAAGGGGCTCGTACTTGACAACCTCGTCTTCACCAGGGATGAGCTTGGTTACAAAGTAGGCCAAGGCTCCGATGAATGGAAATTGTACAATGGTGTTACTTACGTTAAAGGCACCGTGCGAGAAGGCGATGGTCATCTCAGGTGAGAGGTGAAGGAGTGCCTGGAAGTACTCGATCATAGCAGTAAAGGGGCCTAATAGGATTAAGCAAAGAATAGTTCCTAAAACGTTAAAGGTAACGTGGGTTGCCGCAACGCGCTTTGCAGAGACATTGGCTCCAGCTGCGGCAATGATAACGGTTAGGGTTGTTCCGATATTATCTCCGAAGAGAACTGGTAGTGAACCTTTAAGGTCAAGGAACCCACCTGCATAGAGACCTTGTAAAATCCCGATTGTAGCCGAAGAGGCCTGAATGAGGACGGTAATCACTGCACCGGCCACCACTCCTAAAATAGGATTTTGTCCCAAAGTGACCATATATTCCTTGAATTGTGGTAAATCTTTAAGCGGACTCATACCGGCACTGATAAGGTTGAGGGCGTAGAAGATTCCCCCTACACCAAACAGGATGCGCCCGATATTGTTTGCTGTTCTGTTTTTTGTAAAGAAGAGGAACATGGTCCCAAGGAAAATCAAGGGTAAAGCATACTCGCCTAGTTTGAAACCGATGATAAAGGAAGTAACAGTGGTTCCGATGTTGGCTCCCATGATAATTCCGATAGCCTGTCTAAGAGTGAGAAGACTAGCGCTGACCAGCCCAACCGTGATAACTGTAACCCCTGTACTTGACTGAATCAGGGCAGTCACGACAATCCCGACTAGAACGCCTAAAAAGGGATTGCTAGTGTACTTGTCAATGTAAAAACGAAGGCGATCTCCAGCAGCTTGTTGCAAACCGTCTCCCATGGTCTTGATACTGTATAAAAACAGTCCTAGACCTCCTAAAAAGTGAAATAAAATTTCCTGCCAATTAATGGACATTTCTTTTTCCTCCGGAAAATAATAACGGAATTTCTCCTATTCTATTTTAAAGGATAAAAGTAAATCTCACAAGTGTTTAGCTGAAATTTTCATAAGAAACAAGAACTTTCGTTTAAAATGAGAGATAGATTACCTATAAGAGAAATGATTTATAGGATTGTGTCCAAATTTTACTGATTATTATCCTAGTTATAGTTTTTATGTTAAATAGATTGACATCGCTTTCATATAGGATAAAATGAAGATGATCCTGTTCTGGTGGTGTGCACTGAGAACAGTTACTTTTTATCAAAAAGTAAAGCGCTTACTTTATATTTTATTAGGAGGATAAGATGAAAGATCTATTTTTTGAAAAACGTTGCCGTTACAGTATTCGTAAGCTGTCAATCGGAGCTTGTTCCTTGATGATTGGTTCAGTTCTATTTGCGAGCCCAGCTCTTGCCGAACAAGTCGCAGTCCCTGAAACAGCTGCAAATACGAGCGCCCAAGCTACAAGAGCTAGTGAAACAGCTAATCCAGATACTGCAGCCCTTGAAAAACAATTAGAGGAAACAGAGAACAAAGTAGCTGAGCAACCAATTTCAGAAAACACTCCAGCAATAACGGATTTGGTCAATGAAAAAGAAGAGGCAAAACCCGCTCCGGCAGATAAAGCTGAAAAACCTGCTCAACCAACTGAAAAAGAAGAAGTCAAACCAGAGGAAGCTTCTCAAGTGGCTGAGAAGAAAGCCGACAAACCGACTCTAGCAGACGTTCCTAAAAATGAGGAAAAGAGTCTCCGACCAAAAGAAATCAAATTTGATACTTGGGAAGATTTATTAAAATGGGAACCGGGTGCGCGTGAGGATGATCCCATTAACCGTTCATCAGTTGAACTCGCCAAGCGCCATAGAGGCCAGTTGGTTAACGAAAAAGCAAGCAGAAGAGCCAAGGTTCAGGCGCTAGCAAACACCAACTCAAAGGCCAAAGACCACGCTTCTGTTGGTGGAGAAGAATTCAAGGCCTATGCTTTTGACTACTGGCAATACTTGGATTCAATGGTCTTCTGGGAAGGTCTAGTTCCAACTCCAGATGTCATTGATGCCGGTCACCGCAACGGAGTTCCCGTTTATGGAACACTCTTTTTCAACTGGTCAAACAGTATTGCTGACCAAGAGAAATTTGCCGCTGCCTTGAAACAAGATGAGGATGGCACATTCCCAATTGCACGCAAACTCGTTGATCTCGCTAAGTACTATGGCTTTGATGGCTATTTCATCAATCAGGAAACAACGGGGGAATTGGTAGCACCTCTTGGTGAAAAAATGCGCCAATTCATGCTCTATACAAAAGAATACGCAGCCAAAGTCAACCACCCGATCAAGTATGCTTGGTACGATGCCATGACCTACAAATACGGTCGTTACCACGAAGATGGTCTAGGTGATTACAACTACCAGTTCATGCAAAAAGAAGGTGACAAAGTCCCTGCAGATCAATTCTTTGCCAATTTCAACTGGAACAAGGAAAAGAATGACCACTCCGTAGAGATGGCCAAATGGCTAGAGCGTAGTCAATATGATGTCTTTGCAGGCTTGGAATTGCAACAAGGTGGTTCTTATAAGACCAAAGTCAAATGGGATGCCCTCTTAGATGAAAAGGGTAAGTTGCGTTTGTCGTTAGGACTTTTTGCACCAGATACGATTACCAGTCTAGGAAAAACAGGCGAAGACTACCACAAGAACGAAGACATCTTCTTTACAGGTTACCAAGGTGATCCAACGGCTCAAAAACCAGCAGATAAAGAGTGGTATGGAATTGCCAATTTAGTTGCTGACCGTACACCAGCAGTAGGACGTACCTTCACCACCTCTTTTAATACAGGTCATGGTAGAAAATGGTTTGTTGACGGTAAAGTTTCTAAGGATTCTGAGTGGAACTACCGTTCTGTTTCAGGTGTTTTGCCAACATGGCGCTGGTGGCAGACTTCGACAGGTGAAAAACTTCGTGCAGAATATGATTTTACAGATGCCTATAATGGTGGGAACTCTCTTAAATTCTCAGGTGATGTAGTTGGTAAGACGGACCAGGATGTGAATTTGTATTCTACCAAACTAGAAGTAACAGAGAAAACCAAACTTCGTGTTGCCCACAAGGGAGGAAAAGGCTCTAAAGTTTATATGGCCTTCTCTACGACTCCAGACTACAAATTTGAGGATGCAGCTGCATGGAAAGAACTGACTCTCTCTGATGACTGGAAGAATGAAGAATTTGACCTCAGCTCACTAGCAGGTAAAACCATCTATGCAGTCAAACTCTTCTTCGAGCATGAAGGAGCTGTAAAAGATTATCAGTTTAACCTAGGTCAATTAACAATTTCGGACAATCACCAATCACCGCAAGCGCCTACAGGTCTCTCTGTGGTGAAGCAATCTCTTAAGAATGCCCAAGAAGCTGAAGCAGTGGTTCAATTTTCGGGTAACCAAGATGCAGATTTCTATGAAGTCTACGAAAAAGATGGAGATAACTGGCGTTTGTTGACAGGATCATCTGCTTCAACCATCTACTTGCCAAAAGTTAGCCGTTCTGCTAATGCGACTGGTACGACTCAAGAATTGAAGGTCGTTGCAGTTGGTAAAAATGGCCTTCGTTCCGAAGCTGCGACGGCATCCTTTAACTGGGGGATGACAGTTCAGGATACGACTCTTCCAAGACCTTTAGCTGAAAATATCGTTCCAGGTGCAAAGGTTATTGGTAGCACTTTCCCAAATACTGAAGGTGGAGAAGGTATTGAAGGTATGTTGAACGGTACGATTACAAGTCTGTCAGACAAGTGGTCTTCAGGACAATTGAGCGGTAGTGTGGATATTCGCTTGACCAAGCCACGTACCGTTGTTAGATGGGTCATGGATCATGCGGGAGCCGGTGGTGAGTCTGTTAACGATGGTTTGATGAATACCAAGGACTTTGATCTTTACTACAAGGATACGGATGGTGAGTGGAAACTAGCTAAGGAAGTCCGTGGCAATAAAGCGCACGTGACGGATATCACTCTTGACAAACCAATCACTGCTCAAGACTGGCGCCTAAAAGTTATCACTTCAGATAACGGAACACCTTGGAAAGCCATTCGTATTTACAACTGGAAGATGTATGAAACCTTGGATACAGAAAGTCAAAATATTCCAATGGCTAAGGTAGCTGCTCGTTCACTTGGAAACCATCAAGTTCAACTAGGCTTCTCTGATGTTCCAGCAGGTGCAACTATCACCGTTTACGACAAGGCAGATTCACAAACACCAATTGCAACTTTGAAGTCTGAAAATGGTGGTGACCTGGCAACAGCACCATTGGGATTTGACAAGCAACCAACTCTCCTCTACTATCGTACCCAACTACCTGGCAAAGAAATCAGTAACACCTTGGCAGTAGCGATTCCGCAGGATGAGAGAAAAATTGCTGCAGTTAGCCTTGAAAAAGGACCTAAGAAGACGGTTTACAAAGAGGGAGAAAAACTTGACCTTAGAGGTGGAACCCTCCGTGTTCAATACGAAGGGGGACAAGCCGATGAGCTGATTAACCTTACTCACTCAGGTGTGACAGTATCTGGCTACAACGCTCATCAAAAAGGGGAACAAAAGCTCACAGTTAGCTATCTTGGACTTCCAGTAAGCGGTGACTTGAAGGTACAAGTGACTGGTCAAGATGAAGGAAAACCAAAGGAAGTAGCAGGTCTGTACATTACTCAGAAACCGAAAACGGACTATCTAGTAGGAGAGCAACTGGATCTTGCAGAAGGGCGCTTCGGCGTTCTCTATGATGATGAGACAGAAGAAAGCCATGCCTTCACAGATCAAGGTGTTGAAATTATGGGCTACGATGCTCAAAAGACTGGTCGTCAGACCTTGACCCTTCATTACAAGGGACACACAGCTGAGTTTGATGTCTTGGTTTCTCCAAAAGCAGCTGTCAACGATGAGTACCTCAAACAAGAAATCACTGCTGCCCAAGGCCGTCAGTCAACTCTTGCCTACACCTTCTCAAGCGAGAACAAACAAGCAGCACTAGTAGAGAAGCTCAATGCAGCGAAAGCTGTTGCAGAAAACCATGATGCCAGTCAAGAAGAGGTCAACAAAGCTTTGAATGAGTTGAAACAAGCAGGGACAGACCTGGATGGAAATCAACGTTATCAGACTGCTAGAGAAGAATTGGAAGGCTTGCTCGAATCCGTCCGTGAAAAAGATCCAAAAGCTGAGTTGATTGAACAAGCAGAAACTTTGTTGGCTTCAGAAATGCCAACTCCACAAGCTTTTGCGGAAATGAAAGAAAAGCTAAATAAGAAACTAGCTCCTGCAGAAGAAAGTCACCATGTTGGAAGTATGGATCCAAATGAAGTGGCTCCAACGGTCGAGGCCCTCCCTGAACTAGTTATTGAAACTGAAACAACAGCCTTTGAACGTCAGGAGCGACCAAACTCCGAACTTCTCAAAGGACAACGCCGTATTGTGCAAGCTGGAGTTGAAGGTCAAGTCCGTCGCTTTGTAGAAGTAGATAGCCAAGGCAAACGCACTCTTCGTTCGACTGAGGTAGTCAAGGAAGCAATCCCAGAAATCACCGAAGTTGGAACAAAAGTTCTATCAAGCAACCAACCAGCTGAAGGTGTGAAAGATTTAGTTCTAGAAACTCCGAAACTGGAAATTGAAGAGGGGACAGTTTCCTTCGAACGTCAGGAACGACCAAATGCAGCCCTTCTCAAAGGACAACGCCAGCTAGTTCAAGCAGGAGTTGAAGGCCAAGTTCGTCGCTTTGTAGAAGTTGATGCTCAGGGCAAACGCACCCTTCATTCTACTGAGGTTCTCAAGGAAGCTCTTCCAGAAATTGTTGAAGTAGGAACGAAAGAGGATCAAGTCTCACAAACAAGGGATCAAGCTCTTTCAGCAACACCAGCAAAAGTTGAAGAAGTAAGTAAAGAGCTGCCAAATACGGGAGCGACAAGAGATGCTAGTCTAGTAGCGCTGGGACTTCTCGGAGTAATGAGTGGCTACGGCTTGCTCTCTAAAAAGAGGAGAGAAGACTAATCAGATTTACGAATCTTGGATTCTCTCATAAAAATAAAAAAACAAGGTTTGACTGTAGATTAGTCAGGCCTTGTTTTTAGTTTTGAAATTGAAGAGTAAATTTGAAGCTAGATTTTTGTTATTCAATTCCTTGGATAAATTTTTGGAAACGATAGGTGTCGAAATAAATATTGGATGCAACTAATTTATCAAATTCATCGAATTTCAGAAATTCTGCGACATCCAGTTCAAGTTCTTTTCCTTGAGGAGAATGTAGACGGTAGCGATTTAAAGCTGAGACTGCTCGACCATCAACAAGTAATTGCTTCACTTCAAGATGCTGGCTTAAAGCATAGAATTGGCCTGCGCCTTGCAAATAAACATCACGTCCTTGTCGAATTTCTATACTATCGCACATGCCATAATCAAAGTTTTCAGCTACGAAATCTTCCCAGCCTCCCTCATTTACTGCCGTAAAATAGCTTTCTGCAAGTGTTTTTGTATCCATTTGGAACCTCCTGTAAAATAATTGGGCTATGATGAATATCACGAAATATTTTGCCCACTTAAGAGTATACAAAAGGAAATATGACTACAGGTTGTCATATTGCTGAAGATTTTTTTTGAGAGTACTGACCAGTAGATTTTGTAAGTGACTTGGGGATACGACCTTTACTTGATAACCAAAACTTAATAGTAAATCAAAAAATGAAGGAGTTAAAGCTCTAAATGCCTGAACTTTTATTATTTCGTCCTCGACTCTGATTTCTTCTTCCGTGAAGTGATCGTAGATTTTTGGAAGTGCAAATCTTGTAAAAACTAGTTCGATTTCTTCTCTTTGCCCCTCCACTTTATGTTTTGGGGGATTTAAAAAAAGCTCTAACATTTCTTGAGATAAACGTGGATAATCGAATGATTTATCTTTTATCTCCACTGGTTCTAGTTCTCGAATTCGAGTTAATTTAAAAATACGAAAATCTAATTTTTCTAAGCAGTAACCGATAACATACCAAGCATTCAGTTTATAGATCAATCTGTATGGGATAATTGTTCGCTGACTTTTCTCTTGTTTTTTCGAATAGTAAGAAAAAGAAATCATCTGTTTAGATTGTATCGCTTCCTCAATGTCTAGTAAATAATTTGTATTAAGAGTCCAGGAACTGAGATCAAAGTAAAAAGGACTGTTTGCTCTTGTAATTTCTTGAGAAGACAGCTTGTGTTCGATACTGTCAAGACTTGAATGACCAACGATTTTACTAACATTTTGGCTCATATTAATGATAAACTGTCTCTCCTCCTCAGTGAAAAAGTTTCTGTCTATCTTATAGTCGCTCGGTATATAGAAACCTCCCTTATCTCCACGTTCCGAATAGATTGGGATCCCCGCTAAACTGAGTGTATCCATGTCCCTATATACAGTTCGAGTAGATATTTCAAATCTCTCTGCAATCTCTTTAGCTGTTATTCTCTTCTTATTTAAAAGAGACAGTAAAATATAGATTAGTCTTTCTAATTTCATGGTAGCAATTCCCCTTCTTTTAATCTCAAATAGCACAAACTAAAGAAACTATTTTAGTTATATTGTATAATAAGAAACCTAGCAATTCAAAAAGAAGGACTGTAGAGTTTAGAATATTAAGGATTAAAATATTAGAAAAAGAATGGTATAGAAGTAATTAGGCAGATCAATCAAGAATTTGCCTAAATTATTCCAACCGAATTATGTGAAAATTGCTATTTCCCGCACTGCAATCCTAGGTTTTTAGGTTAATAAATAGAAGAAAGAACAAGAAAAGTTTAGGGTTTTTCTATCTCTTTTGCTGATTTTGTGATATAATTAACACGTATAAAAAAAGAAGGAGTCATATCTAATGGCAAAATTGACTGTTAAAGACGTTGACTTGAAAGGGAAAAAAGTTCTCGTTCGTGTTGACTTCAACGTACCTGTTAAAGATGGCGTGATTACCAATGATAACCGTATCACTGCAGCTCTTCCAACTATCAAGTACATCCTTGAACAAGGTGGACGTGCAATCCTCTTCTCTCACCTTGGACGTGTAAAAGAAGAAGCAGACAAAGAAGGTAAATCACTTGCTCCTGTAGCTGCTGACTTGGCTGCTAAATTGGGACAAGAAGTTAAATTTATCCCAGGTGTTACACGTGGTGCTGAATTGGAAGCCGCTGTTAACGCTCTTGAAGATGGACAAGTTCTCTTGGTTGAAAACACTCGTTTCGAAGATGTTGATGGCAAGAAAGAATCTAAAAACGATCCTGAACTTGGTAAATACTGGGCATCACTTGGAGATGGTATCTTCGTAAACGATGCATTCGGTACAGCTCACCGTGCACACGCATCTAACGTTGGTATCTCAGCAAACGTTGAAAAAGCAGTTGCTGGTTTCCTTCTTGAAAACGAAATTGCCTACATCCAAGAAGCAGTTGAAGCTCCAGAACGTCCATTCGTAGCAATCCTTGGTGGTTCAAAAGTATCTGACAAGATCGGTGTTATCGAAAACTTGCTTGAAAAAGCTGATAAAGTTCTTATCGGTGGTGGGATGACTTACACATTCTACAAAGCTCAAGGTATCGAAATCGGTAACTCACTTGTAGAAGAAGACAAATTGGATGTTGCGAAAGCTCTTCTTGAAAAAGCAAACGGCAAATTGATCTTGCCAGTTGACTCAAAAGAAGCAAACGCATTTGCTGACTACACTGAAGTGAAAGACACTGAAGGTGAAGCAGTAGACCCAGGTTTCCTTGGTTTGGATATCGGTCCAAAATCTATCGCTAAATTTGACGAAGCTTTGACTGGTGCCAAAACAGTTGTATGGAACGGACCTATGGGTGTATTTGAAAACCCTGACTTCCAAGCTGGTACAATCGGTGTCATGGACGCTATCGTGAAACAACCAGGTGTTAAATCAATCATCGGTGGTGGTGACTCAGCTGCCGCAGCCATCAACCTTGGCCGTGCAGACAAGTTCTCATGGATCTCTACTGGTGGTGGAGCATCAATGGAACTCCTTGAAGGTAAAGTTCTTCCAGGATTGGCAGCCTTGACTGAAAAATAAATAGTTAACTAAAGGAAGATGGTGTGACCATCTTCTTTTTAATTTAATTTATAAATAGGTGGAATTTTTCTATAAATAAAAAAAAGAGTAAATATTTGCATCCTGCCTTGTAAAGTGCTAATATGAAAAGTAACGACTAAATTTAGATAAGGAAAAGGATTATAATGAAAAATAAAAAAGAAGTCTATGGATTTCGTAAAAGCAAAGTTGCGAAAACGTTGTGTGGTGCTGTTTTAGGAACTGCTTTGATTGCTTTTGCAGACAAAGCAGTATTTGCTGATGAAGTTACAGAGACAACTAGTACAAGTACAGTTGAGGTAGCTACTACAGGGAACCCAGCCACAAATCTACCTGAAGCTCAGGGTGAAATGAGCCAAGTTGCCAAAGCAAGCCAAGCTAAGGCTGGTTCTAAAGACTCAGCTTTGCCAGTAGAAGTATCATCAGCTGATTTGGATAAAGCAGTTGCTGATGCAAAATCTGCAGGAGTTAAGGTGGTTCAAGATGAAACAAAAGACAAAGGAACAGCTACAACTGCTACAGAAAATGCTCAAAAACAAGATGAAATTAAAAGCGACTATGCTAAACAGGCTGAAGAAGTAAAGACAACAACTGAAGCATATAAAAAAGAAGTCGCAGCTCATCAGGCTGAAACAGATAAAATCAATGCTGAAAACAAAGCAGCGGATGACAAGTACCAAAAAGATCTAAAAAGTCATCAAGAAAAAGTTGAAAAAATCAACACTGCTAATGCAACAGCTAAAGCAGAATATGAGGCTAAGCTAGCACAATATCAAAAAGATTTAGCAACTGTCAAAAAAGCAAATGAAGATAGTCAACAGGATTATCAAAATAAACTTTCAGCTTACCAGACAGAATTAGCTCGAGTACAAAAAGCTAATGCTGAAGCTAAAGAGGCTTATGATAAAGCAGTAAAAGAAAATACAGCTAAAAACGAAGCGCTTAAAGCTGAAAATGAAGCGATTAAACAGCGTAATGAAACTGCAAAAGCGAATTATGAAGCAGCGATGAAGCAGTATGAAGCAGACCTTGCAGCTATTAAGAAAGCTAAAGAGGATAATGATGCTGATTATCAAGCTAAATTAGCAGCTTATCAAACAGAATTGGCACGTGTTCAAAAGGCTAATTCTGATGCAAAAATAGCCTATGAAAAGGCTGTTGAAGAAAACACAGCTAAAAACAATGCTATCCAAGCTGAAAATGAAGCTATTAAGCAGCGTAACGCCACTGCAAAATCGACTTATGATGCAGCGGTGAAGAAATATGAAGCAGATTTGGCGGCAGTTAAGCAAGCAAATGCTACCAACGAAGCAGACTACCAAACTAAGCTAGCAGCTTATCAGACAGAACTAGCTCGCGTTCAAAAAGCAAATGCCGATGCAAAAGCAGCCTATGAAAAGGCTGTTGAAGATAATAAGGTAAAAAATGCTGCGATTGAAGCTGAGAATGAAGCAATCAAACAACGCAATGCCGCGGCTAAAACTGACTATGAAGCAAAATTAGCTAAATACGAAGCTGATCTTGCCAAATATAAGAAAGAGTTGGCTGAGTATCCGGCTAAGTTGCAAGCTTATGAAGCTGAGCAGGCCAAAATTAAGGCAGCTATGGCTTTAGCAGAATCAAAGAAGAATGAAGATGGAAACTTGAGTCGCCCAAGTGCTCAAAGTTTGATTTTCAAATCGGAGCCTAATGCTGAACTTTCATTGACTACAACTGGTGAATTTGTTAGCTATACTGGCATGGAAGCAGCTGTGAAGAATACTGCAGAATTTGCCAATAAACTCTTCCAGTTGGATAACTTTAAAGTAACAGACATTCAAAATGCTAACTACCAGACAAACAAACAGGAAAGCTTTGGTACAGTCGGTAAGTATTCTGAGTACAATTCAAATGTAACAAGTGGTAAGGGACCAACTGAATGGTCTTCAGTCCTGCTGAAACGAGGTCAGTCTGCAACAGCAACTTATACGAATCTTCAGGGGACTTACTATCAAGGGAAAAAAGTTTCTAAAATCGTCTATACTTATACTCTTGATCCTAGTTCCAAGTTCCGCAATGATAAGGCTTGGTTGGGAATTTTTAAAGACCCAACGATGGGGGTTTTCGCTTCGGCTTATACTGGTAATACAGAAGATGCTACCTCTCTCTTCGTTAAGACTGAGTTTCAATTCTATGATGAAGATGGTCAAATTATTAATTTTGACAAGGCCTTGATGTCTGTAGCGTCTCTTAACCGCGAAGCAAACTCAATCGAGATGGCTAAAGATTATACTGGGAATTTCATCAAAATTTCGGGTTCTTCAGTTGGTGAAAAGAACGGCCAAATTTATGCGACAGAATCTGAAAACTTCAAAAAAGGAGTTGGTGGTTCCCGCTTCACCATGTATAAGAATAGTCAACCAGATTCTGGTTGGGATAATGCAGATGCACCAAACTCTTGGTATGGTGCGGGAGCAGTGGAAATCTCAGGTCCTTCAAATAGTATGACTATCGGAACAATTTCGTCTTCAGAAGTGTTGGGACAGCCTGCAGCGAATGATCCACGTAGAGCAGAGAAATTATCTCCCAAAAAGCCAAATATTTGGTTTGCGATTAACGGAAATGTTCGAGCAACTAATTTGCCAACCATCACATTAGAAAAACCAACTCCGCCAGTAGAACCAACTGCACCACAAGCTCCTACTTATGAGACAGAGAAACCATTGGAACCAGCTCCAGTAGCACCAAGCTACGAAAATGAGCCAACTCCACCGGTAAAAACTCCAGATCAACCAGAGCCATCAAAACCAGAAGAGCCGAATTATGATCCATTGCCAACTCCGCCGGTAGCACCAACTCCTAAGCAGTTGCCAACACCACCAGCGGTGCCAACAGTTCACTTCCATTACAATCGTCTTTTTGCACAACCTCAGATTAATAAAGAAATTAAAAATGAGGATGGTGTAGATATCGATCGTACTCTCGTTGCTAAGCAGTCTGTAGTGAAGTTTGAGTTGAAAACGGAAGCTTTAACTGCAGGGCGTCCAAAAACAACTTCGTTTGTATTGGTAGATCCACTTCCAACGGGCTATCAGTTTGATTTGGAAGCAACCAAGGCTGCAAGCAAAGGTTTTGAAACAAGCTATGATAAAGCTAGTCACACTGTAACCTTTAAGGCTACTGAGGAGACCTTGGCTGCTTTCAATGCAGATTTGACAAAATCCTTTGAGACTCTATATCCAACTGTTGTTGGTCGTGTCTTGAATGATGGGGCAACTTATACAAATAACTTTACATTGACAGTCAACGACGCCTACGGTGTTAAGTCAAACATTGTTCGTGTAACGACTCCAGGTAAACCAAATGATCCTGACAATCCAAATAACAACTACATCAAGCCTTTGAAAGTTAACAAGAACAAGCAAGGTGTGAATATTGATGGCAAAGAGGTTCTAGCTGGTTCAACGAACTACTATGAACTTACATGGGATTTGGACCAATACAAGGGAGATAAATCTTCTAAAGAAGCGATTCAAAATGGTTTCTACTATGTGGATGATTATCCAGAAGAAGCCTTAACCCTTCAACCAGAATTGGTTAAGATTCGTGATCTAGAGGGTAATCTTGTATCAGGTATCAGTGTTCAACAGTTTGATAGTTTAGAAGCTGCTCCTAAGAAAGTTCAGGACTTGTTGAAGAAAGCAAACATCACTGTTAAAGGTGCTTTCCAACTCTTCTCAGCTGATAATCCAGCCGAATTCTACAAGAACTATGTAGCAGCAGGAAAATCATTGCTCATCACAGATCCAATGACAGTTAAACCTGAATTTGGTCAAACGGGTGGTAAGTACGAAAACAAAGCCTACCAAATTGATTTTGGAAATGGCTATGCTACAGAAGTAGTTGTCAACAACGTACCGAAAATCACACCGAAAAAAGATGTGACAATCAGTATGGATCCAAGTAGTGACAATATTGATGGCCAAACAATTCCGTTAAACCAGTACTTCAATTATCGTTTGATTGGTGGTTTGATTCCACAAAATCATTCTGAGGACTTGAATGACTATAGTTTTGTAGATGATTATGACCAAAAAGGTGATCAATACACTGGAAACTATAAAGTTCTTGCCAAGGTTGATATCCGATTGAAAGACGGTCGTGTTATCAAGGCAGGGACAGACTTAACAGCTGAAACACAGGTTGAACATGATCAAGATAAGGGAATGATTACCATTCGCTTCAAGGAAGAATTCCTTCAAGAGATTCAGTTGGATTCTCCATTCCAAGCTGAGACTTATATTCAAATGAAACGAATTGCTGTTGGAACCTTTGAAAATACCTATGTAAATACTGTGAATAAAGTTGCTTACGCTTCAAATACAGTTCGTACGACAACGCCAGAACCTAAGAAACCAGAGGAGCCAACAACTCCTAATCCTAATCCAAATCCAAAAGGCAACCCTACTCTACCTCAAACGGGTACAAATGATTCAAGCTACATGCCATATCTTGGTCTAGCAGCTTTAGTAGGAGTTTTAGGACTTGGTCAGTTGAAACGGAAAGAAGACGAAAGCAAGTAAGCTCTAAAAGTTAAATAGAAAAGAGGAACTCTGTTTCCTCTTTTTTATAGCCAAAAATTAAAAACGCTTCCTATTGATTTTGGCTCATAAAATCAACTAATTTATGTTAAAATGGTAGTAGAAAGTTGAGATTATGAGTTATTTTAAAAAATATAAATTTGATAAGTCACAGTTCAAGCTTGGTATGCGAACCTTCAAAACAGGGATAGCTGTATTTATAGTTCTCTTGATTTTTGGTTTTTTTGGCTGGAAGGGGCTTCAAATCGGAGCACTAACAGCGGTCTTCAGTCTACGAGAGAGCTTTGATAAGAGTGTCCATTTTGGAACTTCGCGTATCTTAGGAAATAGCATTGGCGGTTTTTACGCCCTTGTCTTTTTCCTCTTAAACACTTTATTTCATGAAGCCTTTTGGGTAACCTTACTAGTTGTCCCGATTTGCACCATGTTAACCATTATGACAAATGTTGCCATGAACAACAAGGCAGGAGTTATCGGTGGTGTAGCGGCTATGTTGATTATTACCCTATCAATACCGAGCGGAGAAACATTTTTGTACGTGTTTGCGCGCGTATTTGAAACATTTATGGGAGTTTTTGTCGCAATCCTTGTTAATTATGATATTGAGCAACTGAAACTCTTTTGGGAGAAAAAAAGAAAATAATGTTACATTTTATGACATTATTCGTTGACGTTTATCTTTTTTTAGACTATAATAGACAGGAAGAAGGAAATTGTAAATGAAGGAAAGAGAATTTCGCCGAAATATGGCTGTTTTTCCTATCGGCAGTGTTATGAAATTGACCGATCTCTCGGCGCGTCAGATTCGTTATTATGAAGATCAAGAGTTGATCAAACCTGATCGAAACGAAGGAAACCGTCGCATGTATTCGTTGAATGACATGGATCGTCTACTTGAAATCAAAGATTATATCTCTGAAGGTCATAATATTGCTGCGATTAAGAAAAAATATGCTGAACGCGAGGCGAAGTCCAAGAAAGCCGTGAGTCAGACGGAAGTGCGTCGCGCACTCCACAATGAACTCCTCCAGCAAGGGCGCTTTGCTTCAGTACGGTCACCCTTTGGTCGCGGTTAGGCAATCGCAAGTAGTCATATATATTAAGGAGAAAACCCATGCCAATCACAGCTGCAGATATTCGTCGTGAAGTCAAGGAAAAAAATGTTACCTTTATCCGTCTCATGTTTTCAGATATTCTGGGAACCATGAAAAACGTCGAAATTCCTGCTACAGATGAACAGTTAGATAAGGTCTTGTCAAACAAAGCCATGTTTGATGGCTCTTCTATTGAAGGTTTTGTACGTATCAATGAGTCAGATATGTACTTGTACCCAGACTTGGATACATGGACAGTCTTCCCATGGGGAGATGAAAATGGAAGTGTTGCAGGTTTGATCTGTGATGTCTATACAACAGAAGGCGAACCCTTTGCAGGTGACCCACGTGGTAATCTGAAGCGTGCACTTCGTCATATGGAAGAAGTAGGATTCAAATCCTTCAACCTTGGTCCAGAACCAGAATTCTTCCTCTTTAAGTTGGATGAAAATGGGGATCCAACACTTGAAGTAAATGACAAGGGTGGCTACTTTGATTTGGCGCCTACTGACCTTGCGGACAATACACGTCGTGAAATCGTGAATGTCTTGACCAAAATGGGATTTGAAGTAGAAGCGAGTCACCACGAGGTTGCGGTTGGACAACATGAAATTGACTTCAAGTATGATGAAGTCCTCCGTGCCTGTGACAAGATTCAAATCTTTAAACTCGTTGTTAAAACCATTGCTCGCAAACACGGTCTTTACGCAACCTTTATGGCGAAACCAAAATTTGGTATTGCTGGATCAGGTATGCACTGTAATATGTCCTTGTTTGATGCAGAAGGAAACAATGCCTTCTTTGATCCAAATGATCCAAAAGGAATGCAGTTGTCTGAAACGGCCTACCATTTCCTTGGCGGTTTGATTAAGCATGCTTACAACTATACTGCTATCATGAACCCAACAGTTAACTCATACAAACGTTTGGTTCCAGGTTATGAAGCGCCTGTTTACATTGCTTGGGCTGGTCGTAACCGTTCGCCACTTGTGCGCGTACCAGCTTCACGTGGTATGGGAACTCGTCTTGAGTTGCGTTCAGTGGACCCCATGGCAAACCCATACATCGCTATGGCAGTTCTATTGGAAGTTGGTTTGCATGGTATTGAAAACAAAATCGAAGCACCAGCTCCTATCGAAGAAAATATCTATATCATGACAGCGGAAGAGCGTAAGGAAGCTGGAATTACTGACCTTCCATCAACGCTTCACAACGCCTTGAAAGCCTTGACTGAGGATGAAGTGGTCAAGGCAGCCCTAGGTGAACACATCTACACGAGCTTCCTTGAAGCTAAACGTATCGAGTGGGCTAGCTATGCAACCTTTGTGTCACAATGGGAAGTTGATAATTATCTTGATTTGTATTAAGAACATAAAAAAGATTGTCTGATTGGGCAATCTTTTTTATTATTGCAAATTTTTAAATGTATTTCGTTGCTGTTTTTAGTATAGTTATTATATAGAAAAACAGAAAACAAGAAAGAGTGAATTATGCATTAAAAAGAAATAATATTCTGAAAATAATTAGAAAATAACGTCCAATCATTTTCATTATACCTATTTAATGCAGTAGTGTGGCGGGTTTAGCGTGAGAAAGAAAAAAGTTTACAATTTGACAACATATTTCTTGAAATACTAATTAGTAAATGATAAAATGTTTTTTGGAATGGATGAGTTTCGGAGAGTTTATAAATCATTTACTATATTATTTACTCAAGTTCTACTCGCCATATTTCATTAAAAAGGAAAGGAGATTCTATGCAAAAAGATAAGTGGTGGCTTCCGTTTTTAGCAGTGGGAGTCATCATCGGATTGTCGGTGGGTTTGATTTATTATACTAGACCCGCTAAGGACGGAGAAGTAGGGACTTCATCAGTTTCGCAATCAACTTCAAGTGCTGAGAACAATACTGCCTTGAGTCTAAAAGGTCAACAACTTCCAGAATTTAAAATGACTTCTCAAGACGGTAAATTGGTTGCTAGTTCAGAGCTGTATGATAAACCTATGTTAATTGTCGAATGGGCTAGTTGGTGTCCTCATTGTCAGAAACAACTACCCATTGTTCAGCAGATGTATGAAAAGTATGGTGAACAGATCAATTTTGTTTTACTAAATATGAACGAACCTGGTAAAGAAACAAAGGAGAGTGCTGATCGATACATTAAGGAAAAAGGATACACTTTCCCTTATTATTATGACGAAGATCAATCAGCGGCAGATCTATTACAGGTTCAGACCATACCAAGTATGTATTTTGTGACCAAAAAGCAAGAAGTAAAAAATGTATTGGTTAATCATTCCGATGCGGAAAGCTTTTCTAAAGAGTTGCAAACACTACTCAACTAACATATATCTACTATAGAAAAGGGGGAAGAAGAAATCACAATAGGATTTCAGAAATAGCAATGAGAGATTTCATTAAAAAGGTCTCCATATTGTTTATCATTTTATTCTTATCTGTTCCATTAGCCTTAATGGGACAGCTACTTGGTAGCGCTGCAGCAAATGAAGGCGGTAGTACTATTGAAGTAGGTGGAAATACAAAGATAACACAAAATGGATGTTCCCGTAAAATTGAAAAAACGGAAAAAATTAGCTGGCGCCTGCCTAGAAAACCAGTGGATTTGGTAATCTTGCAGGATGCGAGTGGATCATTTAAGAACACCATTCCAAATGTCCAGAATGCTTTAAAAACTCTGACGACATTTGTGAAGGAAGAAGAGTATGATGAAAATAACCCACGTTTGGTTAAGACTGATAATCCAGATACATCAGACCGGGTTATGATGGCGACCTTCCAAGGTGCAGATGGATACAACTACTACTACAATAACGATTTTACAGGCCGTAAAGATGTTTATGGTAGTTGGGGACCTGACTATGATTACAAATACAAGGCAAGTAACTTGTCTTCTGACCAAAATGATATCCATCAATTCATTAATAATATTAAAGTAGCGGGAGGAACACCAACTGTTCCAGCTATTGACGATGTCATTGCTCAATATAATGAAAGAAAAGGGAATATGGCTAATGGTCGTAAAACTATCTTTCTTTTGATTACGGATGGTGTTGCCAATGGGAAACGTGACCCTGATGGTAAGGTTCGTCTAGAGTACAGTGACTATCGGAACAATATTCTTACACGTGCATGGAATTTTAATGAACTAACAGAGGCGTCTCAAAACGTTTTAGGGCGTGTGAAAGAGGTTAAGGAAGCATCTACAAGACTTAAAAATGTTGTTGGTTCTGAAGGAACAGTAGTAGTTGGTTTCTGGGAAGACGTAACAATCTTTGCGAATTCCAAAGCTCAGTACTATGACACATATAAAGAAGGTTATTCAAAATATTTTGATATAGGGGATAACCGAAGTGTCCAAGAGATTTTCCATGAAGCATTAGAGGGGATGGCTTCTCCAGCTAAAAATATCAATGGAAAAGATGTTTCCTTCTATGTTAATGAACAAAGCGATATCAATAAATTCTCAAGTCGAGTTCTAGAATCTGTTGGTGCTGCTCTGGTTAAAGAAGATATCAAAGGTGAGTTTGAAGTTACTCCAGGATATAAGGTAGATGCAGTTCGAATTAATGGTAAGAAGATTGTATCAAAGGTTACCGATTCGAAGAAAGAAATTCGTGGTAAGATTGTTCAAGAAGGAGACAAGGTTACAATCTCTGTTCCAGAGAGTGTCTTTAATCCAGGAAACAACAAGTTTGACTATGATTTGAGTAAGGAAGCACATGCTGAACAAGTTGATGAGGATGATGAGCAAGACCCTCCTGCAGACTACAAACCAGTTAAGGAGACAGTTCCAGTTCCTGAGCTGACTGGTAAATTTAAAGTTGGTGATTTTGCGACTGAAACAATCGGTGGTTCGAAAGAAACTGTAGAAGTTCAAAAACTTGAATACTGTTACCCAAGTGCCACCAAGAAAATTGCAGACCAAGATCAAAGCAATGATACTGGTACTATTGAAGATCCGCTTCAATTAACAAAAAAACCATCCTATGCAGCGAACTTGTCTGCCAAAGATGAAACATTTACTTATACAGTAGATTACAACTTTAACAACGCTCCATATGAGTTCAAGAAAAATGTTATGCTGACTGACCCTCTTGACTATCGTTTGGAAGTTGTAGGTCATCATGCGTCTGGCCCAGAAGGTACTATCCTGACACGTGTTGTGAAGCAAAAGGACGATCTTGGAAACGACCGAGAAGTTGTTGTTGCGGATGTACCAAGTGTGAATGGTTATGAATACTTAGTGCTTCAAAAAGCTAAAATGACCATTACCGTTCGCTTGAAGGAGCAATATCGCAATAATCAAGCGAGCAAAGAATTTATGGCCCTTCTTCAGGATAATGATGGTTTCGGTTTGCTGAACCAGGGTAATATCATGTGGAATGGTGAGGATAATAATCCTGATCCAAGTAACCATGCTAAAACAGCTGACAAACCAAGTACAATTCGACGCTCAAACCCAGTCTATGTCAAACCACCAGTCGAGACAGAAGTTACAAAGAAGGTCAATGGTAAGGAACATGAAGATCTTAAGAAAGAAGAAGAACTCTTCGAGTACAAGGTGACTGTTCCATGGCCAGGCATTGCAGATACATTCAGCCTTACGGATACAGTTGTTTCAGAGTTGGAAGTTCAGGCAGATAGCTTGAATGTAAAACTTGGTGAAAAAGATAATACTGAGTTGAAAACTGCTACAAAAGTTGAAGGTCAAACTGTTTCACTGACTCTTGATAAAACTCAACTTGAAAAAATCTCACGTAAGGTAACGCGTCGTAAAACTAAAGATGTTCAATACCTTGAATTGACCTTCAAGGCTAAGATTCGTCCGGGTGCTGACCTTTCTAAATATAAGGAAGATGGTCAAATAAAAGTACCTAACACGGCAGATGTTGCCTTGAATGATATCAAGAAAACATCGAATAAAGTAACGGTTACCCCACCAAAACCAAAAGAACCTTCTATTGATAAGAAGATTAATGAGAACTTGGATAGCTTCCAAACGTTTGATGGGCAACCATACAACTACAACATTACAACAGCAGTACCAAGTGATGTTGCCAATTACAAGAAATTTGTGATTCGTGATACACTGGATGCTAATTTGGAACTTGCAGGCGACGTAAGTATTAAAGGTTCTGCAGCGGCACTCTTTGATATCCACACCAATGACCAAGAGATTACGGCAACGGTGAAGGATGGTCAGTTTGGTGAACTTGCAAAATACTCAACTGTTGAACTAGTCATTCCTGCAAAAGTTAAAAATGGTGTGACAGGTACAACCATTGAAAACAAGGCTTCTATTTCCTTTACAAATGAGAATAATGTAGAGAAAGAAGTTGAATCGAAACCTGTCACCGTAACGCCACCTCCTGTAACGAAGAAGATCAATGAAACCCTTGATCACTTAGATATCGCGACAGGTCAAGCGTATAACTACAACATTAAGACAAAACTTCCAACAGATATTACAGATTACAAGAAATTTGTGATTACAGATACACTTGAAGGAGATTTGTCAGTTATCAATGAAACTTCAAGCAAACCAGTTATCAAAGGAGCGGCTACAGCCTTCTTCGATGTAACAGTTAAGGGTCAAACCGTGACTGCAACGATGAAGGACTTTGCGAACGCTACAGACCTTGCTGGTCAAGAAGTGGAATTGATTATTCCGGCTAAGATCAATGATGGAGTGACTCGTATCAACATTCCAAATACTGCGAAGTTCAGCTTCACAGATAAGAACGATCATAGCGGAGAAAAAGAAACGAAACCTGTCACCGTAACCCCTCCTTCAGAACCAGGTGTTGATAAGAAAATCAACGAAACACTGACAGAGGCAACAATCGGTGCAGAAACCGACTTTACTTATAATATCAAAGCGAAATTGCCAAATGATATTACAACGTACAAGTCCTTCGTTGTAACGGATACCTTGGATGAGAACTTGACTCCAGGTCAAGCTGAAATCAAGGGAGCTGCAGCGAAATTCTTCGATGTAACAGTTCAAGGTCAAACCGTGACTGCAACGATGAAAGATTTTGCGAATGCGGGTGACTACGGTAACCAAGAAGTAGAGCTCGTGATTCATGCCAAAGTGAAGAAAGGCTCAACTGTTCCATCTATTGAGAACAAAGCTAAGATTACTTACACCAACAAGAATGACCAACAAGGTGAGAAAGAAACCAAGCCGGTCACTGTTACACCACCACCAATCACGAAGAAGGTGAATGGTCAGGAACACGCAGATCTTGGTAAGTTATCAGAAATCTTTACTTATACGATTGACTCAACGGTTCCACATGTGGCAGATACCTTTACCATTTCAGATGATATCGTCAAAGAATTGGCATTTGAAGGAGAAGCAACGGTCACTGTTGATGGCCAAGCTGTTCAAGACCTCACTGTAACAACAGAAGGTCAACGTTTGACGGTCACATTTGGTAAAGAGCAAGTGAAACAATATGCTGGTAAAGCTGTACAAGTTTCATTTAAGGCTAAGGTGAAGGAAGGCATTACCTTTGATGCACTCTTAGCGGCTTATCCAAATGAATCAAAAGACAAGCCGGTAGTACCAAATACTGCTAGCTACATCATTAATGATAATCCTGATTCTAAGAAAGAATCAAAACCAGTCACTGTCACTCCACCGCCAACAACAACTCCAGAGCTTAAGAAGGAAGTAAACGGAGCAGAACGTTACGATCTTGCAAAACGTAATGAAGAATTTACTTATACTTTGAAAACAACAATGCCTGCCAATGCAACTGTGTTTGAGATGACAGACGAGTTGAAAGAAGTTCTAGAATTTGTTGGTGAGAATGCTTCAGCTACTGTTAAACTTGATGGTGAGGATGCAGGATCGAAGGCGACAGTGACAATCTCTGGCCAAGTGATCAAAGTTACCTTTACAGAAGCTTCTGTAAAAGCAGATGCTGGTAAGTCTATTGAAGTGAATTTCAAGGCTAAGATTAGAGATAATGCCAACTTATCAGCTTATGTGAATAAAGATGGTAAGACAGAGATTCCGAATAAGGCTTCTTATGATATTGATCATAATCCAAGATATCACAAGGATTCCAATGAAGTTCCAGTAACTCCACCGACTCCAGAAGAACCAGAAATCAAGAAAGATGTGAACGGCAAAGAAGCTGAAACTCTTGGCAAACGTGACCAAGTCTTCACATACAACGTGAAAACAAGAGTAGCGCAAGATGCGACAGCCTTCAGCGTAACCGATAAGATCGAAGATGTTCTTGAGTTCGCAGGAACTTCAAGTGCTAAATTGAATGGTCAAGCTCTTGATGCTAGCCAAATCAAGGTAGAAGGTCAAACCATTACCTTGACGCTTACAGAAGAACAAGTCAAAGCCAATGGCGGTCAAGCAGTTGAATTAACATTCGACGCGAAGATCAAAGCTGGTGCGAACTTGTCAGCGTATGTGAAGGAAGACGGTCGTACACAGATTCCGAATAAGGCTTCTTATGACGCAAGCTTCCCGCACAAACCAGGAGTGCACAAGGACTCTAACGAAGTCCCAGTAACGCCACCAACACCAGAAGTGCCAGAAATCAAGAAAGATGTGAACGGCAAAGAATCAGCAACACTTGCGAAACGTGATGAAGTCTTCACTTACAACGTGAAAACAAGTGTAGCGCAAGATGCGACAGCCTTCTCAGTCACAGATACCCTAGTGGACGTTCTTGAATTCGCAGGAACTTCAAGTGCTAAATTGAACGATCAAGCTCTTGATGCTAGCCAAATCAAGGTAGAAGGTCAAACCATTACCTTGACGCTCACAGAAGACCAAGTGAAAGCCAATGGCGGTCAAGCTGTTGAATTAACGTTCGACGCGAAGATCAAAGCTGGCGCGAACTTGTCTGCATATGTGAAGGAAGACGGCCGTACACAGATTCCAAATAAGGCTTCTTATGACGCAAGCTTCCCACACAAACCAGGTGTGCACAAGGATTCTAATGAAGTCCCAGTAACACCTCCAACACCAGAAGAGCCAGAGATCAAGAAAGATGTGAACGGCAAAGAAGCTGAAACTCTTGGCAAACGTGACCAAGTCTTCACATACAACGTGAAAACAAGAGTAGCGCAAGATGCGACAGCCTTCAGCGTAACCGATAAGATCGAAGATGTTCTTGAGTTCGCAGGAACTTCAAGTGCTAAATTGAATGGTCAAGCTCTTGATGCTAGCCAAATCAAGGTAGAAGGACAAACGATTACCTTGACGCTTACAGAAGATCAAGTGAAAGCCAATGGCGGTCAAGCAGTTGAATTAACATTCGACGCGAAGATCAAAGCCGGCGCAAACTTGTCTGCTTACCTATCAGAAGATAAGACTGTGAAAGTTCCTAACAAGGCAGCTTACAAGGCAGATCTTCCAAACAAGCCAGGCTTTACGAAAGACTCTAATGAAGTCCCAGTAACGCCGCCAACACCAGAAGAACCAGAAATCAAGAAAGATGTGAACGGCAAAGAAGCTGAAACTCTTGACAAACGTGACCAAGTCTTCACTTACAACGTGAAAACAACAGTAGCGCAAGATGCGACAGTCTTCGCGGTAACGGATACACTAGTGGATGTTCTTGAGTTCGCAGGAACTTCAAGTGCTAAATTGAATGGTCAAGCTCTTGACGCTAGCCAAATCAAGGTAGAAGGTCAAACCATTACCTTGACGCTTACAGAAGAACAAGTCAAAGCCAATGGTGGTCAAGCAGTTGAATTAACATTCGACGCTAAGATCAAAGCGGGTGCTAACTTGTCTGATTATGTAACAGAAGATAAGTCAATCAAGGTTCCGAACAAGGCAGCTTACAAGGTAGATCTTCCAAACAAACCAGGCTTCACTAAGGATTCCAATGAAGTTCCAGTAACGCCACCGACTCCAGAAGAGCCAGAAATCAAGAAAGATGTCAACACGAAAGCTGAAGAAACACTCGCTGATCGTGATCAAGTCTTCACCTACAACGTGAAAACAAGTGTTCCAACAGATGCGACAGTCTTCAGTGTAAGTGATACACTTGAATCTGTTCTTGATTATGCAGGTTCAGCAAACGCGAGCTTGAATGGTCAAGCGCTTGACGCTAGCCAAATCAAGGTAGAAGGTCAAACCATTACCTTGACACTTACAAAAGAGCAAGTGAAAGCAAATGGTGGTCAAGCAGTTGAATTGAGCTTCACTGCGAAGATTAAAGCGGGAGCTGATTTGACTCCATATCTAACAGATCGTGGATTCACTGTTCCAAATACAGCTTCTTATGACGCGAAGTTCCCACACAAACCAGGGCTACACAAAGATTCGAATAAAGTTCCGGTAGTCGTTCCAAAAGAACCAGAACCAGAAATTTCTAAGAAGATTAATCGTACCTTGGACCACTTGGATGTGGAATACGACGCACCATACATGTATAATGTCAATACCGCTTTGCCAAAAGATATTGATAAGTACAAAGAGTTCACAGTCACAGATACACTCGAACCGGTCTTGGCAATCGCTGATACGCCAGTAGCCTATGTGGATGGTCGTGATGCAAATGGAGCTCTTGAAACAAGTGTTAAGGGAAATACTGTCACTGTAAAAGTGAAAGATTTCGCTCGACTAAAAGGCTTCAAAGAGATTCAATTGTACATCCCAGCTAAACTCAAAGCGAATAGCGATTTGAAAGCTTATAAGGACCAATTGGTACCAAACAAAGCAACTGTCAACTTCAAGGATGCCAATGGTCAATCTGGCAGCAAGGAATCAAAACCGGTAACGGTGAAACCACGTGACCCAGAAAAACCAACAGATCCGACACCAGGTGAACCTGCTAAGACAGTTGGACCAGAAAATGGATCAACACCAGGGACTTCATACAACTTGCCAAATGCAACAGATACTTTCCGCTTCGATATCACTACTCCGGTTCCAACGGATCCAGTGGATGAAAATGGAAATGCCAAGAAGGATCAATACGGTCGTCTTGTCAAGACAAATTTGACGAAATTCACGATCAGTGATGAAATCCATTCAGTTTTGAAAGTCAATAAAGACCGAATCGCTCTTAAAGTTGAAAACGCTCAGTTTGACAAGCTCAAAGCAGCTCTTCAAGCCCAAGTTGAACAGGCAGAGAAGGAACTGAAAGCTTTGACAGGTAAGTCAACTGATGAGACCTCAACAGAGAATAACAAGAAGGAAGACCTAAAAGCGGCGGAAGCTAAAGTGGCTGAATTGAAAGCGAAGTTGGAAGCAGCTAAGGCAGCGCAACCAGCTAAACCAGCTGAAACTACAACACCAGCTACTCCAGCAACAGCTGCTGAAGAAACAACACCAGCTACATCTGATTCTTCTGCAACAGAAGATAAGAAACCTGCAACTAGCGAGCCAAGTCAAGGTCTTGCAAGCTTGGAAGCAGAGTTGAAAGCAGCTGAAGAAACCTTGGCTAAACTTCAAGCACCAGCTGAGAAAGAAGCAGAATTGGCACCAGCTGATAAGAAACAACAACAAGAGAAACTCGAAAATGAAATCAAGAAGCTAAAAGAAGCTCAAACTAAGCTTCAAGCAGCTATTGATAAATTGAGTAAGGCTTCAAATGATCGTGGTGAATTAGTAGGTAAAGAGTTGGAAGCAATTGCCACTATTACTTACGATGAAGCTAAAAACATTGTAACTCTTGAAATCAGCGATAAGGATGTTCTTGAAGCCTTGAAGGGAAGTAAAGTAACTCTCGTTCTTTATACCAACTTCAGAGAAGGAACAGATTTTGCACAATTCGCGACAGGTGTACCAAATACGGCAAAAGTAAGCTTTAACCATAATCCAAAGCCAAAAACTACCAACAAAGTTGTGGTGTTCCCACCAACACCACCAACACCAGAAAAACCACAAACTCCGCCACCAGGTGGAACCGTTCCTCCAGCAGAACCTAAGAAAACATTGCCAAATACAGGTTCTGAAGGATCTTCAATCTTTGGAGTACTTGCAGCTCTAGCTCTAGGACTTGCTGGACTTCTAGTTTGGAAGCGTAAAGCTGAACGTTAGTATCATATAGTAAGAGGAGAGTAGAAAATTTTACTCTTCTCCTTACTGTATATTGAAAGTGTTAAGGAAAGAATAATGAGTAGAAAAAAATTATTAAAGTTAGGAATTTCTATACTTGCTTTAAATGCACTTGGAGTAGCCACTTATCATGTAGCTCCCGACTTGTATCAAATTCCAACAGTGCATGCGGAAGAGACACCAGCGGAAGATGAAGAAATTCCAGATGGCCAAGAGCGAAGTATTGCAAATACGTTCAAAAGAATGCTTGATAGTATAGAATCTTCAATTAAGGATTTTACAAATAGTCCAGATGAGGATAATAAAGAACTCCTAGAGGGTGATGTAGAAGAAGCAAAGAATTTTTTTGAGACTGCAAAGAAGGCAATGAAGAGTCCAGAAGGTCAAAAAAGTTTTGCGGCGCTTGAAGCTCGCTACAATTCTTTAAAAGCTAAGGCTGAGGCACTTCTCACTGGGGGAGATTTAAAAGAAGAACATCAAGAAGTCACAACTACTGAGGAGATTCCTTACCCATCTCGGACAGAAAACAATGCAGACCTCGCTGAAGGTACTCGAAAGGTAAAACAAGCGGGAGAAAAAGGTCAGAAGAAAGTTGTTTGGGATGTTACTTTGGTAAATGACGTTGAGAAAAAACGTGATAGAAAGAGCCAAACAGTAATTAAAGAACCAGTAGAAGAAATCATCGAAGTTGGAACTAAGAAAACAGGTGTAGAAACCAAAGAAACAGTGACTGTAGAGGAAAAAGTTGCTTTCAAAGAAGAAACGAAAGTAGACCCAGCACTGGATAAAGGTCAAACGCGTGTTGAAGAAGGTGAAGAAGGTGTCGATGAAGTCACTTATGAAGTGACAAAAGTGGATGGTGTTGAAAAATCTCGTAAAGAAGTTTCACGCAAGACTAAGAAAGCTGCAAAAAACAAGATTACCTATACCGGTGGGAAAGCTGTTGTAACCACTAAGGAAGTAACCAAAACTGAAGAAGTTGCCTTCCAGACTCGTGAGGTTGAAAATGCACTCTTAGCTGAAGGTGTTCGCCGAGTGAAAACAGCTGGGCAAAAAGGTGTTCGTACCATTGTTGAAACAGTGACTTACACAGACGGTGTTGAAACAGGTCGTGTTGAGAAATCAAACACAATCACCACTCCAGCAGTAGACGAAGTTGTCGAAGTTGGAACTAAGAAAGTAGTAGCCCCAGTTGTAACGACTAAGGAAGAGACCAAGACGGAAGAAGTTGCTTTCCAAACTAAGGAAGTAACAAATCCAGATCTTCCAGAAGGAACTCGTCAAGTGAAGACAGCTGGTAAGAAGGGTGTTCGTACCATTGTTTATACAGTGACTTACACAGACGGCGTTGAAACAGGTCGTGTTGAGAAATCCAACACAATCACTACTCCAGCAGTAGACGAAGTTGTCGAAGTTGGAACTAAGAAAGTAGTAGCCCCAGTTGTAACGACTAAGGAAGAAACGAAGACAGAAGATGTTGCCTTCCAAACTAAGGAAGTCACAAATCCAGATCTTCCAGAAGGAAGTCGTCAAGTGAAGACAGCTGGTAAGAAGGGTGTTCGCACCATTGTTTATACAGTGACTTACACAGACGGCGTTGAAACAGGTCGAGTTGAGAAATCAAGCACAATCACCACTCCAGCAGTAGATGAGATTGTTGAAGTTGGAACTAAGAAAGTAACTCCTACAACAACCAACGGTGATAAGAATGATACTGCAATAACAGGGAACCAAGCTGAAAGCACTAAGAAAGAAGAAACTGCAAGCCAAGATAAGAAAGTTCTACCAAGCACAGGTACAGCTTCTACCAGTCTTCTTTCAATGATTGGTTTATTTATCGCCGGTCTAGTAGGCTTTGTCGCTCGTAAGAAGGACTAAGGCTCTCTAATATACAAAAGTATCTTTTGTACGAGAAATACTAAAAAGAACCCAGAATTTATTCTTGGGTTCTTTCTTTATAAAAAATTAAATATATTAATGTTTATGTGTGGCTTGAGTACGTTATGAAACTCATAGAGTGATAATAGGATTAACTATAAAACAGTTATTCACATAGTGTAAACGCCTTTTCTAAAATTTTTATATTTTAATTATTCTCACCGAAAATTGACAATCTGGAAATACAAAATAATAAATTTTTATCTATAATCTACTTTTAATTGCCCTTTTTTTGTGTTAAAATGAGATGAATATTTCTTTTGAAATGATTAAATAATCATTTTTAATTTTGGAGGTACATTATGAAATGGAAATATCGCATGAGAATGCCTTTTTCTACTATTTTCAGTAGAAAAAAACAGGCTTTTCTCGGATTAGTCGTTTTACTTTTTTCTATTTTTCTTCTTCCGCTTCAATCTTATGCGGCTTTAGAAGAAATAAAAAACGGAACGGATATCTCAACCTTGGATATTCGTAAGTTTAATTTGAACATCAACAATTTTAGTGTTTTATCTAAATCACAGGCTGTTGATCAGTTTCATTTATCGAATCCCCACTATGAATATCTCTGGGGTGGTGCCTATCCAGGCGAGATGGAAAACTTTACTCTTAAAGTAGATAAAAGTAAAAAACAGGATCAAGTTTTCGAAAATCCTCTTTCTCTAAAATTCACAAATATTGGGACAGTCAATGGTAAGCAAGTAGATGCTTATCTAAATTTCAATAAAGTAACCCTACACTATCTTAATACTGCTCAGGCAGAATCTGAGATGAATAGTGCTCAAAAATCTACTGTTGAATTTTTCTCAATTTCTGAATTATGGGAAAGTAGTGCTTTTGAAATTGGGAATGTTCCCTATGTAGATGCGGCTCATGACTACATTATGAATAAGGCTTTTTGGCTTGATGCGGATGTAACAGCAGAGTTGCGTTATGCAGATGGTTCCGAGACAGATTTGAAGTTGGTTATGAAGCCAACAGACATCGATGCAATGGATGCCAACAACTTGAAGGAAACCTTCTATGTTAAAGATTATCAAAATGATGTTAATCTTCGTTTGATGAATAATGCCAATGTTTTAAGACAGGAAGATCAAGGAGATCGAACTGCTTGGGTAGCAACTCAGATTACAAGCGGTAGCTATTCTGAGAACAATATCTCTGGTTTTGCCCTTCGATCAAATAGTAATAGTATGAATTTTGGTTACTCATCAACAGAGGTTGCTTCGGCCGTCTTTGGTCTTTATATTGAAAAAATTGATCCGAGCCCTGTTCTAGCAGTGGATCCTACAGAGATTCCAGCTAAGGAAGGACAAGATGTAACCTATAAAGCTACGTTTAAAGTTCCGGTTCCAGGTAAGGACATTTTAGCAACGCCTTCATCTATCGAAATGGTTCAGAATTTTGATGATCGCTTGGACTATAAAGAACTTAAAGTTGAATCAGGTGGAGTGACTCTGCAAGAAGGACGTGACTATACGATTGAGAAGTCAGGTCAAACAGTTACTGTTAAAATGACACCTGAGTACATAAAATCAAATTCTGCCGCTGAGATTATTATCACTTATAAAACAGCTACCAACAAAAAAGTAGAAGAAAAAGGTCCTGAAAAGATTGACAATACTGTAACATTGCATGTTGATAATTTATCAGCTCCTTCTAATCAGGTAAGCACTGCCCTTCTTTATGAAAAACATCATGAGTTTGTGAGTGGGACCCCAGGTAAAGATCTTCCACAAGAAGTGAAAGACTTGCTTCCAGCGACAGATAAGAACTTGTCTAATGGTACTCAAGTAACGCCAACTCAACCAAGTAAAACAGAAGTGAAGACAGCAGAAGGCACTTGGAGCTTTAAGTCTTATGACAAGGCATCAGAAACCATCAATGGAGCGGACGCCCACTTTGTCGGTACTTGGGAATTCACCCCAGCACCAACTTACAAGGCAACACACGAATTTGTTAGCGGAACTCCAGGCAAAGACCTTCCACAAGAAGTGAAAACCTTGCTTCCATCAGACCAAACAGACTTGAAAGATGGTAGTCAAGCGACTCCAACTCAGCCAAGTAAAACGGAAGTGAAGACAGCAGAAGGTACTTGGAGCTTCAAGTCCTACGACAAGGCATCAGAAACCATCAATGGAGCGGATGCCCACTTCGTCGGTACTTGGGAATT
>NZ_JAUONR010000011.1:0-53392 GCF_030546305.1 Streptococcus sp. GP0011
ACCCCTTGACCAACGGACCTGAGCTTTTCAACTCTTTCTATTATACCTACTTTTTTACCTTTGTCAAGGACTTTTTTACCTCTTTACCAAAATTCTGAAAAGATTAGGGAAAAGAGCCAGTTAAACTGACTCCTTCTATTTATCTTGCCAATTAGTCGCACGTTCTTCTCCCCACAAGTAAGGGATTAATTCAGCAACCTTAATTGTTTTTCTTGTTTCGTAGTTCATCATGAACTCTGCTTCTTTATTTTTAGCATTCAATTCTAAGAGAAATTCTCTGCAAGCGCCACAGGGCATACCTGATCCTTCGCCGTAGGGAGGTTTGTCTCGAAAGGCGAGGATTTTCTTAACTTTGGTCTGTCCTGAAAATTGATATATATTGAAGAGAGCCGCTCGTTCTGCACAGAGATGAAAAACGCCACAAGTGCCCTCCATACAAAATCCTGTGAAGATCTGACCATCTTCTGCTTCTACCGCAGCAACAACATGGTTAGCATAAACAAAGTCAGAAACTTCATGGGGATTGAATAAGGTTCGTGCTTCTTCATACATCTTTTCCCATGTATCCATCGGAAGTCCTTTTTATTTGGAGATCTCTTTCAGCATATTATCGATATGCTGAATTGACTTTTCACGTCCGAGTAAGAAAATGGTGTCTGGTAATTCTGGTCCATGCATTTCACCTGATACAGCAATACGAATCGGCATGAAGAGGTTTTTCCCTTTAATACCTGTTTCTTTTTGGACTGCTTTGATTTGTGGGAAGATGTTTTCTGTCACAAATTCCTCATCTGTCATCGCTTCTAGTTTCGCTTTGAAGGCTTCTAGAACAACCGGAACGGTTTCTCCTGCCATGACCTCACGCTCAGCGTCTGTCAACTCTGGGAAATCTGAGAAGAAAAGATCTGTCAATGGAACGATTTCATCCACTGACTTCATTTGTGGTTTGTATAGTTCCACCATTTTTTCAGACTTGTCAGTCAAACGCCCTGCTTCTTCTAAGTAAGGTTTAGCCATTTCAAAGATAGTAGCAAGTTCTGCTTTCTTGATGTAGTCGTTGCTCATCCAGTCTAGTTTCTTCTGATCAAATGCAGCTGGTGACTTGCTGAGACGATTTTCATCAAAGAGTTTAATCAATTCCTCACGAGAGAAAATTTCATCTTCGCCACCTGGATTCCAACCAAGAAGGGCGATAAAGTTAAAGACTGCTTCTGGCAAATAGCCTTTTTTACGGTAGTCTTCTATAAACTGAAGGGTATTGGTGTCACGTTTAGACAATTTTTTACCCGTTTCAGAGTTGATGATCAAAGTCATGTGACCAAACTCTGGTGCTTCCCAACCAAGCGCTTCATAGACCATGAGTTGTTTTGGAGTATTAGCAATATGGTCATCACCGCGGATAACGTGAGAGATTTGCATATCGTGGTCATCGATCACAACGGCAAAATTGTATGTTGGGTAACCATCTTTCTTTTGGATAACCCAGTCACCACCGATGTTGCCACCTTCAAACTCGATATCACCTTTGACCATATCATGCCATTTGTAGATACCAGACTCGTTAACAGCCAAACGAACAGTTGGGATGATACCGGCTGCTTCACGTTCTGCGATGTAAGTTGCTTTTTCTTCTTCGCTCATACCAAGGTATTCATTGATGTAACGTGGTGTTTCGCCAGCTGCTTCTTGGCGTTCGCGTTCAGCTGCCAACTCTTCTTCTGTAACGTATGATTTGTAGGCTTTTCCTTCAGCTAGCAATTGATCGATGTATTTTTGATACAAGTCCAAACGCTCTGATTGGCGGTAGTTTTCATGAGTTTCTGGACTTTCATCCCAGTCAATCCCCAACCAGCGAAGATTTTCAAGCTGTGAACGTTCTCCATCCTCAACATGGCGTTTACGGTCAGTATCTTCGATACGAATGATAAAAGTTCCGCCATGGTGGCGTGCGTAAAGGTAATTAAATAATGCTGTACGGGCATTTCCGATGTGTAGGAGTCCTGTTGGACTTGGTGCGTAGCGTACGCGAATATCTTTTGACATAGTTTCTCCTATAAAGTCTCTAGGCGTCTGCCTTTTTTGCTTTCTATATTATATCACAAGTCTCGCCTGAGTCCAATGTCTATGAATAAAGAGAGTAAAAAGAGTGGTCAAGCCACTCTTTTCTTCTATTATAGACGTGCGTTAAGCTCTTTGCTCAATTCTTCAAATCCTGGTTTTCCAAGAAGGGCAAACATGTTACGTTTGTAGGCTTCAACACCTGGTTGGTCAAATGGGTTGATGGCATTCAAGTAACCTGAAAGGGCGATAGCCAATTCGAAGAAGTAGATTGTGTAACCAAGAGTGAAGGCATCTTTCTCAGGAAGAGTTACGTACATGTTTGGTACGTCACCATCTGTGTGGGCAAGAAGAACACCGTCAGTTGCTTTTTTGTTAACGAAGTCAACGTCTTTTCCCTGAAGGTAACCAAGTCCATCAAGATCTTCTTCCAAAGTAGGGATAATCACGTTCTTACGTGGTTTGTCAACACGGACAACTGTTTCAAACATGATACGAGTTCCTTCTTGGATAAATTGACCCAATGAGTGTAGGTCTGTTGAGAAATTAGCTGAAGTTGGGTAAATCCCTTTTTGGTCTTTTCCTTCTGTTCAGGCACCCCTTGTGGATGCATCTGCTGGAAATTCCCTTGCACTGACTGGCTAGTTTGATTGACTTGCCAATCAACCACTGCGTCATCTATTTTTTCTAATTTAGACCCAGAAGCCTGGACTTTTGGTCCAGGCTCTGAATCAATTTTTTAGACTTTTATTTTTCTAAATTGCTTGATTTGAAATTTTATTATGGTTAAGCAGTTTCAAAAATCTGAATGGTAGAATCTTTATCAATTACTACCGCTTGATCTGCTACAACATGGAGTGTACCAGGAAGGCTCCCCTCTTTTGAACCATCAAAAGAAATCGTGATATGTCCCAGTCCAGTTAAATTTTTTTCTACTACATTTCCTACGGAACTAATCGAATATTCCTGATTATCTACCACCAGCTTGCCACCTTCTAGTATTGAACCTAGCAGATTTTTGTTATCAATCTTAAAACAATACTCTGATAAATCTTCTGGTGCTTCTTCTCCAAATAAAATGAGCATATTGGCATCTTGAATCATATTCTGAGCTTCAGACCCTACTTGAATTACTTTAGTTTCAAAAATTTTCTTCATCTGATTTCTATTCATACTTTCTCTAATTTGTCATAAACTTAGGCTTATAGATAAGTTTAACATAATAGTTCTCTGTTTTCAGGCATCTATCAAAGGTCTACTGATAAAGACCAATACTAGCTATCCAAGCAACTAGCACCCGCGGAACACCATTGAGAAAGCGTGAATAAAGTACCGAAGGGACACCAACCTCAACTGTTTCAGCCTTGGCTTCAGATAGGCCGAGTGCTACAGGAATGAAATCACAACCGTTTTGAGTGTTGATAGCAAATAAAGCTGGCAGAGCCATTTGGGGCGGAATAGTCCCTTTTCCGATTTCGACTCCAATTAAAGTTCCAATAATCTGACTAATAACAGCTCCGGGACCTAACAAAGGAGATAGGAATGGTAAGGAACAGATAAAGCCAATTAAAACGAGTCCCCAGATGTTCCCCGCTAGGGGAACCATTAATTTTGCCAGCCAATTTCCAACACCAGATCCTTGAATAACCCCAATCAGCAAGGAAACAAAGGCCATGAAAGGAATTATTGTATTGAGCATTGTTTGGATGGCTTCACGAGCAGCCTGGTTGAAAGTTGCAACGACCTTACCAGCCCCCATCCCAATTCGTGCTACAATACTTGTTTCAGCTTTTTGCTCTGTAATTTTTTTACTAGTATCGTAAGTTGGCTTTTCAGTTACCACAGTTGTCGCTTTTTCGTCTTCATTAGCAGCAGAAATTTGATTAAGGCCAACTGCTGACACATAGATTTCCTCGGTTATATATTGAGCTAGAGGCCCACTTTTCCCTGTAGCGACAATATTTATTGTAGGGATTCCCTTTTTAGGATAAATACCACAGCGAAGAGTACCGCCACAATCCACGATTGCTAAAGCAATTTCCTCATCTGGGATAGAAGTTTTAAACCCATTAACAGCTTCCATACCGGTCAAATCAGCAATTTTATCTACAATATCTGGCTTTTCTCCGCCACCAGTAATATAGATGAATTTATGCTTAGCTTCACTAGGTGTAATGACCAAAGGTCCTCCGAAACCGCCATTTCCTTTAACAACTTTTATACTCTTATATGACATAATTTCACTCTTTCTATAAATCAAATGTTTTACTCAAGGTAACACCTTGCTGTTTTGCTACATAAGCAGTTGTAAAATCGGTTACCCAACCACCTACAAAGTTCATGACAAGCCCAACAAGCATGTAACGAATGGCTAAGTCCATTTGACTTAAACCTAAAGTTTGAATTCCTGTCGCAATTCCCATCCATACAAATAATTCCCCAGGATTGATATGTGGAAATACACCATTTGAAGTATGGCAGAACTGCATCTGAGCTGCTACAAAACTAGGTTTATAATATTCTGGTAAGAAACGTCCCATACTGATTGCCATCGGATTCCCCAGCATAAAGGCAGAAATGAAAGGTAAAATCATATACCGGCTAACAGGATTTTTGGCAGAAATCTTAGCCAGGGAATTGACCTTCTCTTCTCCCAAGAAAGCGATAAGGGTATTCATTGCAATCAATAGCATTAAGACAAGCGGTACAATATTTGTCATCCAGCTAATAAAGGTTTCTCCACCTAATTGGAAGAGTTTCATAAAACTCTCTGCAAAATTTGTAATGTGATTCATAAGGAACTCCCTTTCTTATTTTTTTTAAATAACTGTTTAATAGATAATTGTAAGTAATTCGCATAAAAGCCGAATCCCAGAAAAGAATCAGATGAACTTGTCTCTTTCTCAATACCTGCCTCATTCCAAAGATAGACTTTTCTAGCATCTTCTATGGCTGATTGCATCAACTTATTTTCTTTTCTCACAAGAGGATTATACTTGTCAAAATAATGGATGTCTTCTCCAACATAATCGTCCATATTTTGAAAACGTGCTAAGATTGTGACTCCTTGCATTTTGCTAGCTTTAAGAACCCGACCGTTTTCATCAACCGCGAACATGACAATCGTACCGGATTTGATTCTTCCGGACTTCCTGCCAATCGCTACGCGCCCCAGTTTTCGGAGCATCGTATAGGTCTTATTGAAGTCTTTGAGTTGCTGCCAGCCGAGGAACATTTGAAATATATAAGCTGCCATGACAAATACAGCGAAAATTATTAGCGAATTCATTAAAATACTCCTTTGCTCTTAGAAAATGATAGAAACTCTGTCTCTGTTTCTACAGCCCTCAATGCTTCTTTTAGAGAAGGCTCTCCTGCAATTCGAAAAATGTCGTCATACAATTCCAGCAATTCACTCTCCATTTTGCTTTCAATTTCTGAGGGAATGGCGACTAGAAAGATAAATTCAATCCAATCATCTCCTTTTTGATAAGGCTCTTCTAGCTTTCCAAACATTAAAATAGTCTTTGCATAACCCTGGTTAATTGTATGGGGGAAGGCAATTCCTCCACCAAAAATGGTTGATTGTTTTTTATCCCTATCAATTATCCGATTTCTAAAACCTTCATCAATCATCTGAAGTTTCTCTAACTCTGCAACCATATTTAGCAAGTATTGCTGATAGGTTTTTTGGGGAGTCAAACGAAGAAAACGTAAGCTGACTGTTTCTAGATTTTTTTGATGAAAAGCATTGGCCCTCTGCCATTCTTCCTGCAGCCATTGATCATCAAAAAGATGATTAACTTGAATGACTGGAGATTTAGAATCTTTATATTTTAGAGGAACTGTCGTAAAAATCGCGAAATAGTCCTGATTCAAATCCAGATTAAAATCCTCTTCAGAATACTGAGTAATGTCTACATCATTTCCAAGAATTCGTCTGAGTTGCTGAATAATCATCGCAGCAGTTCCTCTTCCTGTTGTGCAAACTACAGCTATCTGCTTGCGAGAACCATTTACAACAGAGTTTTGCTTTCTTAAAATCATTTCAAAATACAAAGCCAGATATCCGATTTCAGATAATTCCAATTCAGAACCAAAAATTGCAGATAGTTCTTCTCCAGCAATTTTCGCCATTTCAAAAGCAAAAGGATATTGAGTTTGAACCTCGCCATGGAATATATCATTAGCTTGCACATGGAAAATCAGTCGATTGATTAAGGAGCCTAGATGAGACTTGATTTCTTCAAATAATTCTTCATCATCAAAGTTAACCAACATTGTTTCTTTGACTTTCTTGACAATCCCTTGAAAAATGTTTGCAAGCTGTTCAGATTGATAAGACGGCTTGCTTAAAGTGTCAATAAAACGGATATTAAACGGAAAACACAAAAAGTCTATCTCAAACTGACTGAGGGAAATCTTATAAGTCATCTCAATATGATAGATTAATTTTTCAACCAAAGGTGTCTCTGTTAAATCATTCCTATAGTAAGGAATAGGGCAACTCAACACCCTAGATGCATGAATACGCTCCACCATAATTGAAATTGTCTTTCGAAGGAGTTCCTTTGTTTCTTTCGGGATTTTATACTCCTGGAGTAGCGTCTCCAGAAAAGAAGATGTTGCCTCGGTGAGTGTCTTTCCTTCAAAGTAAGGGGCCACTTGGTGAATATAGAGCAAGCGCAAATTCAGCTCGGACCCCAAGACCTCCAGCCCACGGTTGGGCTTTCCTGAAATAGTGATAGAGTAACTCTCTGCCAAAGATTTTACTTGTTTTAAATCCTTATTAAGGGTACTTCTACTAACACCTGCTTCCTCAGCCAAGTCGTCAATAAGAAGAGGGGAGGTTGACTCAATTAAACGTTTTAGTAAATAGGCAATTCTTTTACTGGAAGAATTGAAGTCACTCTCCCGTTTTAAACTACCAGATAAAATCCTTTCCAACTCAGTATAGTCATACACCTCTAACATTAACTGATCATCTTGTGAGATAATCTGGATACTCGGAGCCAAAACATCATTTAATTGTTGGATACTCTTTTGCAAGGTTTGCATACTAATATCCAGCTCTGAGCGCATATCTACCAAGGAATAAGTTGGCTGTGAGACCATTTTTTCTAAAATATTATACCATCGATTTACTATGGTCAACTCTCTTCCTCACCTTCATTTTTTTAACCGCGAGTTTTCCCTCCGGCAATATTTGTAGTGACTCCAGTTATATAGCTAGAACGGTCTGAAATATAGAATGCTACAAGGTCAGCTACTTCCCGTAGTTTACCACTTCGTCCCAAAGGAGTTGTTGAAGTTGAAGCATAACCAGCTCGAATATCTTCTACCGTCTTTCCACGGGTATAAGCAAGAGCTTCCTCATAAGAAAGAGTTCGAAGTCCCGTAGCTTCCATAATTCCTGGAGCAATTCCAACCACACGTACACCATGCTTACCCAGCTCTTTTGCCCATGAACGAGTGTAACTATAGACTGCTGCTTTTGTGGCAGCATAGGCACTTTGTCCTTCAGAACCTTCCAAGCCTGCTTCTGAAGCCATGTTCACAATTACACCTTTTCCATTTTTCACTAAAATACGTCCCACTGCCTGACTAACCAGATACAAACCTTTTTGATTAATCATCGTTACTTTTTCGAACGTCTCATCGTCCAATTCGTAAGGACCTTTAGGATTTTCTGCATCGATTAATAATCTAGGGATATTAATCCCTGCATTATTGACCACTGCATCAATATTGCCAAATCTTTCAACTATTTTGGCAACACCCTCTTCTACTTCAGAGCGAGAAGTTACATCAACTTTTACAAATAATAGATTCGGGTGACGCAAATCGTTGTCGCTAAGATCAAAATTCGCTACATTGACTCCTAATTCCAGCAATTCTTCAACGATTGCCTTACCGATCCCAGATGACGCGCCAGTCACAAGAACTGTTTTGCCTTTTATGTTTAACCAATCATTCATTTTGATACCTCTCAAATTTTATTTACAAGGCAATTATACAGCGCTTTCATAAAAGAATTAAGACACTCTTTTTTACACTTTTAAAAAAAATAATAAACTAATTAAGAGGCTTGTACTAAAAATCCACAAGAAATGAACTTGTGGATCTTTTTATATTCTAAATGAACTCAAAGCATATGAGAATCAAAGGCGTGCATTCAACTCAGCACCCAGCTCTTCAAAGCCTGGTTTCCCAAGAAGAGCAAACATGTTTTTCTTATAAGCTTCAACTCCAGGCTGGTCAAATGGATTGATACCATTCAGGTAGCCAGAAAGAGCAATAGCCAACTCAAAGAAGTAAATAGTGTAGCCCAAAGTGAACTCATCTTGCTCAGGCAGTGTCACAAACATATTTGGAACTCCACCATCAGTGTGTGCTAACAGCACTCCATCTGTAGCTTTTTTATTGACAAAGTCAACATCTTTTCCTTGCAAGTAGCCAAGACCGTCCAAGTCTTCTGCCAATTCAGGAATCAGCACATTTTTGCGAGGTTTATCTACACGGATAACTGTTTCAAAGAGGATACGGGTACCTTCCTGGATAAATTGTCCCAGAGAGTGCAAGTCTGTTGAGAAGTTAGCTGAAGTTGGATAAATCCCTTTTTGGTCTTTCCCTTCTGACTCACCAGCCAGTTGCTTCCACCACTCAGAGAAGTATTGCAGAGATGGTTCATAGTTAGCTAGAACTTCTGTCAGATAACCTTTACGGTACAAGATATTGCGTACAACTGCATATTGATATGCTTCATTTTCAGCCAACTTATCAGAAGCATAAGCCTTGCGAGCAGCATTTGCTCCTTCCATTAACTTGCTGATATCAGCTCCTGCAGCTGCGATTGGCAAGAGCCCCACTGCTGTCAATACTGTAAAACGACCACCTACACTATCAGGCACTACAAAAGTATCCCAGCCATTAGCATCTGCTTCAACTTTAACTGCACCTTTAGCGCGGTCTGTAGTTGCGTAGATACGTTGGTTAGCTTCTTCTTGACCGTACTTCTTAACCAAGAGTTCTTTGAAGACACGGAAAGCAATAGCCGGTTCAGTTGTTGTACCTGATTTAGAAATCACGTTTACTGAGAAATCTTTGTCTGATACATAGTCTACCAAATCAGCCAAATAGCTTGAAGAGATAGAGTTTCCAGCATAGAGGATCTGAGGTGCCTTGCGTTCTTCCTTTCTTTGCAAGTTTACAAATGAATTATTCAAGAAATCAATAGCTGCACGAGCTCCTAAATAGGAACCACCAATACCGATTACGATCAATACCTCACTATCAGATTGGATTTTAGCAGCAGCCTTTTGAATACGAGCAAATTCATCTTTGTCATATTCTTCAGGTAAGTTCAACCAGCCAGTCATTTCTGCCCCAGGACCTGTACCATTTCTCAGAGCAGAATCTGCTGCAGTCACTTGAGGCTGCATATAATCTAGTTCATGTGGTGCAACAAATTTATCTAATACTTTTGAATAATCAAATTTAATATGTGACATAATATTCCTCCAAAATTTCTTCTCTTCTATCATAACCCTTACCTTAGATTTTTTCAAGTTTTTTTATTGATTTTGCCCAATTTTTATCAGAATTCAAACGTTTGCGTAAATTTGCTAAAATATAAAAAATCTGAAAGGACGAATAAAAACGGCTAGAGGCTCTAACCGTTACAATTCATTTAATAAATACTCAAATAGTTCTAAATTGCCGTCTTCTTCATTGACCAGGAACTCTGGGTGCCACTGTAAACCAATGATACGATGCTCGTCGATAGACTCAATCGCTTCCACCGTCTGGTCGCGAGGGTCCACCGCTGTCACACGGAAATTAGGTGCCAGGTCTTTGATACTTTGACGATGAACTGAGTTGACCTGACTTTCTTTGCCAAACAACTTAGCCACCACACTCCCTTCTACCGTCTCAATAGAATGAGATGTTCCAAAAGGCAAGCCTTGCCAGTGGCCTTCAATTTCTTGGTGGAGAGTGCCGCCAAAAGCAACATTGACAAGCTGAACCCCACGACAGATTGCCATAATTGGTTTATTCTGACGGAGCGCTTCTTTCAAGAGGGCTAGTTCAAACTCATCGCGTACAAGGTTGTAATCATCGCTCTCAATGGTCTTTTTCTCTCCATAAAACTGAGGATGGACATTTTGCCCACCTGTCAAGATGAGTTTGTCAATCATTTCTACATAATCGCGCACAATGGTCTCATCCCCTACAGGAATTACTAAAGGAAGACCGCCGACTTGACGAATGCTCTCTGCAAATTTACAGGATACAGATGAGTGAATGTTTTTCCCTTCTGCATCTACAGGACATAGATTTGCAGCAACTCCTACAACCGTTCTAGCCATGATGTGTCTCCTTTCGATTTTCTTGCGACAGTCTTATCTTATCACTCCACCCCTTTCCTGTCTAATATGTTTTTTTAAAGACCGTGATAAGTATTTTTTATGGACAAGAAAAAGCTGCCCAACGAGGACAACTTCTTTCTTATTCGAAGACAAATTGATTGTGATAGAGTTCTGAGTAGAAGCCACCGAGTTTGAGCAACTCGTGATGATTTCCACGTTCAATAACCTCTCCATCTTTGAGGACAATAATCTGATCGGCATTGAGGATGGTCTTGAGACGATGGGCAATGACAAAACTGGTTCGTCCTGCTACAACTGCCTCCATGGCATGTTGAATCTTGCTTTCTGTTACGGTATCCACATTGGAAGTCGCTTCATCTAAAATTAGGACTTGAGGATCTGTCATCAAGGTCCGAGCGATGGAAATCAATTGTTTCTGACCAGTCGAGAAGATATTTTGCTCATCATCAATAAGGGTATCATACTTATCAGGCAAGCTTTCGATATAGTCATGAATATGAGTTGCCTTGGCAGCTGCTTCGACCATTTCCTGACTGGCATCTGGCACACCAAAACGGATATTGTCTCGGATCGTTCCACTAAACAAGACCGAATCCTGCAGGACAATCCCGACCTTGCTCCGCAGGCTGTCCAAGTCGTAGTCACGGATGTCTTTGCCATCAAAGCAAATCCTGCCTGCATCCACATCGTAGAAACGATTGATGAGGTTCATGATGGTCGTTTTCCCTGAACCAGTCGGACCAACAACTGCTATCATCTGCCCCTTAGGAGCTGAAATGCTAACATCTTTTAAAATCGGCTTGTCTGGCACATAAGAGAAATCAATGTGACTGATTTCAACACCTTCTCGCAATTCCGTAAAGGCAGGCGCATTTTGTGGGCGAATCTCTTCTTCTGCATCAAACATTTCTTGGATACGATCCGCCCCAGTAAAGGCCAACTGGAGACTCCCCCAACTCGCAGCCACCTGGATAATCGGCTGGTAGTACTGCTGAGAAAATTGGGTAAACATAACGATCAAACCTAGGGCTGTCGTTGTTTCGATACTTGGATCATTCAGCAAGACCGCAGAACCTGCAAAAATAACGATGGCCGTATTGACCAAGCTCATCCCATTCATAACAGGAAACAGGATGCCTGAGAACATTCTCCCTTTAAAGGTTGCCTTGCGCACGCGCTCATTTTGCTCCACAAAGCCTGCTACGATGTCATCTTGAATTCCTTGTACGATAACAGCTTTCTGTCCAGAAATACTCTCGTCCATGTAGGCGTTGAGTTTCCCTACCTCTTTTTGCTGGAGATTAGTGTACTTACGGGCCATTTTCACAATGAAGACCAACATGAGAAAGGCCACTGGGGTGCTGGCTACTGTTATCAGGGATAGCGTCACATTTCTTGAAAACATGACAAAAATCAAACCGATGTAAAGAGCAATATTGCTCATAACCTGAACTAAGCTTTCATTGAAGGCTTGAAGGATGTTATCCAAGTCACTCGTAAAGCGAGAGAGGATGTCACCATCCTGATGGCGGTCAAAGAAAGAAACCGTTAAACGAGACAGTTTGCCAAAGAGGCCCTTACGCATCTCATTTGTTGACTCAGCAATCACACGGGTCATCAAGGTCATGTAAATCAAACTGGATACCACTAAGGCAAGGACAACCAGAGCTAGATTCAGCATCAGAGCTGATAAACTCTGCCAGGCTAGTTCGGAAGTTCCATTTTGATAAGCCAGCACTAGGTTAGCGAGCTCTGTTACTGCTTGACCTGAAAAAACAGGAAAGAGGGATTGGGCAATCGTCGCAACTGCAACCATCAGAATCACAATGACAAAGGAGAACTTGTAAACTTTAAAATAATTCCAGAAAAATCGAACGGTTTTCATTTTATTCCTCCTTTCCCTTTTGTGTTTCGTAGATTTCGCGGTAGACGGCATTGTTAGCTACCAAATCTGCATGCCGTCCTTCTCCAATCAAACGCCCTTGATCCAAGACCAAAATCTTGTCCGCATGGACGACTGAACTGATCTTTTGAGCGATGATAATGGTTGTTGTCCCTTTCAGGTCTTTGTTCAAAGCTTCCTGCACGAGTCTCTCTGACTTAGCATCCAAGGCTGAAGTCGAATCGTCAAAAATCAGGATACGGGGATTGCTGACAATCCCACGGGCAATGGACATCCGTTGTTTTTGTCCACCAGAAAAATTGGTGCCTCGTTCTTCGACCTGACTCTCAAATTTGTTTTCCATGCGCCCGATAAATTCACTGGCTTGGGCAATCCGTGCTGCACGTTCCATTTCTGACACGCTGGCATTGCCTTTCCCTTGACGAAGATTATCTGCAATGGTTCCGCTAAAGAGAATAGCACGTTGCAAGACAATGGAAACTGTTTTACGTAAGGTTCCCTCGCTGACGTCTCGAATATCCTTGCCACCAATCTTGATAGATCCCTCCTGTGGATCAAAAAGTCGTGGAATTAACTGAGCTAGGGTGGACTTCCCTGCTCCAGTAGCCCCAACCACACCGACCATCTGACCAGGCGCAATTTCAAAGGTTACATTCTTCAGCATAGGCTCATCATCATTAGGATAGGTGAAGGTCACATTTTCAAAAGAGAGACTTCCTTCTAACTCTTCATCTGGAAGATCATTAAAGGTCATCGCTGGCTCGGTATCTAGAATTTCGCGAATACGACGTAAGGAAATCATGGCACGGCTGACAGAATTTCCTAAAAATCCAACCATAATGATGGTAAAGATAATCTGGCTGAGATAGTTGATAAAGGAAGCAATCGAGCCCACTACAGACGGATCTGACTGAGCCATGCCTGCCACCAACCAGATAGAGAGGAAGACCGCTCCATAGCCGACTAGCATCATAACGGGTTCTATAACTGAGAAGGCATAACCGATATAAAGATTTTGGCCGAGAAGTTCATCTGAAACCTCGGTAAATTTGGTAAATTGTGCTTTTTCTTGTACAAAGGATTTGACTACGCGCACACCACGTAGATTTTCCTTGGCGATAGCATTGATCCGTTCAAGAAGGGTTTGAAACTTAGCAAATCGTGGCCCCATCATTCCCATCATGATAGCAGTTAGTGCAAAGATTAGGAGCACCATGAGGACAATCACCCACCAAAGTGACGGAAGAGTGTGAACCGCCAAGATAAAGGAACCGATAAAGAGAAGAGGGAGACGGAAGAGAATTTGAAAAGCCATCATCACCACGTTCTGAATTTGGTTGATATCATTGGTCATACGGACGACAAGGTTCCCCGCATTGAATTGCTCGATATTGGCATAAGAAAAAGTCTGGATCTTGCGAAAAGCGTCTTCACGAAGGTCCGAAGACACTCCTTGAGCAATGTAGGCTGCAAGTGTTACATTGACCCCACCTGCAACCAGACCGACTAGGGCTACTCCTATCAGCCAAGCGCCAATACTATAAATAGCCTCATTTTGACCGGCCAGCAAAGCCTCTAACACCTCTTGCAAATAGCGCGGTTGCAAGAGCGAACTCGCAACCATCAAGCCTGTCATCATTAAGGATGCCAAGGCCTGCCATTTATAGGTTTTTATTTTTTTAATGAGCATATTTCCTCCTAATAAAATAGATAAAGGGAGCGACATCCTGCGTCAGCTCCTTCTCATTCGTTCATATTGATGCTATTCTAGCAAAAAAGAGGCATCTTGTCAAAGAAGTCTCCTTATTATAAATTAGTGCGCTTTCATCTACAGGTGATGCATGAAAAGGCTTTTTATGGTAAAATGAAAGGAAGAACTCTTACAAGGAGGAAAAGATGAAGAAACAAACCATCGCTGTCTTGGGTCCTGGTTCTTGGGGAACTGCCCTTTCGCAGGTCCTAAACGACAATGGACACGAGGTTCGAATTTGGGGAAATATTTCTGACCAAATTGATGAAATCAATAACCAACATACAAACAAACGCTACTTCAAAGATATCCTACTCGACGAAAAAATCAAAGCCTATCATGACTTGGAAGAAACACTAAAGGATGTGGATGCTGTTTTATTTGTGGTCCCAACAAAAGTAACGAGACTGGTTGCCCAACAAGTAGCAAAGGTGCATGATCACAAGGTTGTCATCATGCATGCCTCCAAAGGATTGGAACCAGATAGCCACAAACGTCTATCAACTATTCTTGAAGAGGAAATTCCAGTCGATCTCCGTAGTGAAGTCGTCGTTGTTTCAGGACCTAGCCATGCTGAGGAAACTATTGTGCGGGATATTACTTTGATCACTGCAGCCTCTAAAGACCTTGAAACGGCCCAGTACGTCCAAAATCTCTTTAGCAATCACTACTTCCGTCTCTATACTAATACGGATGTTATCGGAGTTGAAACCGCTGGTGCTCTCAAAAACATTATCGCAGTTGGCGCTGGAGCACTACATGGTCTAGGATTTGGCGACAATGCCAAGGCGGCTATCATTGCCCGTGGCTTGGCTGAAATCACCCGTCTAGGGGTCGCTCTGGGAGCTAATCCTCTGACTTATAGCGGTCTTTCTGGAGTTGGAGATTTGATTGTAACGGGGACATCTGTCCACTCTCGTAACTGGAGAGCTGGTGATGCTCTCGGTCGTGGAGAATCCCTCGCAGACATCGAAGCAAACATGGGCATGGTCATCGAAGGAATCTCAACAACTCGAGCAGCTTACGAACTAGCTCAGGAATTGGGTGTCTACATGCCAATCACACAGGCTATTTACCGAGTGATCTACGAAGGTGTCAATATCAAAGAAGCAATCACTGACATCATGAGCAATGAATTTAAAGCAGAAAACGAATGGTCATAGACCCTTATAGAAAGGAACATCATGAAACAAAAAGTCAGAAAAGCAGTCATCCCTGCCGCTGGATTGGGAACTCGTTTCCTCCCAGCAACTAAGGCCTTGGCCAAGGAAATGTTGCCAATCGTAGACAAGCCCACTATCCAGTTTATCGTTGAAGAAGCTCTCAAATCTGGTATCGAAGATATCTTGGTTGTTACGGGTAAGTCAAAACGTTCCATCGAGGACCACTTCGACTCAAACTTCGAATTGGAATACAACCTCAAAGAAAAAGGGAAAACAGATCTTCTGAAGCTAGTTGATGAAACAACTGGCATGCGCCTGCATTTTATCCGTCAAACACATCCACGTGGTCTCGGAGATGCTGTCTTGCAAGCCAAAGCTTTCGTCGGAAATGAACCTTTTGTCGTTATGCTTGGTGATGACTTGATGGATATCACGAACGAAAAGGCTGTTCCACTTACCAAACAACTCATGGATGACTACGAGCGTACCCACGCGTCTACTATCGCTGTTATGCCAGTCCCTCACGACGAAGTCTCTGCTTACGGGGTTATTGCTCCACAAGGCGAAGGAAAAGACGGCCTTTATAGCGTTGAAACCTTCGTTGAAAAACCTGCGCCAGAGGATGCTCCTAGCGACCTTGCTATCATCGGACGCTACCTCCTCACTCCTGAAATTTTCCAAATCCTCGAAAACCAAGCTCCAGGTGCAGGAAATGAAATTCAGCTGACAGATGCAATCGATACCCTCAATAAAACACAACGTGTGTTTGCTCGTGAGTTCAAGGGGGCTCGTTACGATGTCGGGGACAAGTTTGGCTTTATGAAAACATCCATCGACTACGCTCTCAAACACCCACAAGTTAAAGACGACTTGAAAGACTACCTCATCCAACTTGGGAAAGAGTTAGCTGAGGGGGAATAGAAGAAAAACAAAGCTCTTAAATAAGGGCTTTGTTTTTTTGTTGAAGCTTGCAATAAAAAAAGCCATCTTTGCAGATGACTTATTAGCAACCGAATCGGTGCTCGCTTTTAACTATTCCCCCCTACACATAGTTCATTCCCTTATAGCAAAGGAAAATGGCTAGTGCGATAAAAAGTACAGTTGCTCCGATTCGCTGGCTAGTACTGTACATCCTTCTCTCCCATTTGACTGGGAAAATGACTGCTAGAAAGGCACCGCCTACTGCACCGCCAATATGCCCTGCTAGGCTGATTCCTGGAATCAGAACACTTCCAATGATATTTATCACGAAAAGTGTCAGATAGGATTGCCCCAACTGCTGGATATAGGGGTTGCGAGTTGCGTAACGCAAGACGATAATCGCAGCAAATAGTCCGTAAAGAGAAGTGGACGCTCCTGCTGCTACAACTTTCGGCGTGAAAGCAAAAACAAAGAGATTGCCCATCATTCCTGATAAGAGATAGAGAAAGAAGAATTGCTTAGAACCGAAAATCTCCTCCACCTGTCGTCCAAGAAAGTAGAGTGAAATAATATTGACAATGAAATGTTCCCAACCGATATGTACAAATATAGCCGAAAAAAGGCGCCATATCTGCTCGGGAAACAAACGAATGATCGGTCCATACATGGCTCCAAACTGAAGTAAGGTATCTGCTCGTTCAAAATTTAAACCTGTAAGAACCAACATCAAGAGAAAGACCAATGCTGTTACTAGGAGGAAGAAGCTAGTCACAGGATAACGTTTATCAAAGATTTCCTTCATAGGTTAGCACCTCCTGTACGGGAATATCATGGTTTTCCAAGTTAAACTCCTGAACTTGACAAGGATAGATTGTACTCATTGTATGCCCAGCAAAATGCTCCAGATAGCGGTCGTAGTATCCTCCACCATATCCAATCCGATAGCCCTCAGTTGTAAAAGCCAAACCAGGAACATGAATTAAATCAATCTGAGACGGTTCCACCACTTCCAAGTCTCCTTGCGGTTCCAGTAAACCAAAGGAAGTTTTTGCCAACTGCTTCGGATCATATACCACAAATTCCATGCGCCCCTTGGGATAGGTTTTGGGTATCAGAACCTTTTTGCCGTCCTTCAGCATCCGCTTGATTAGTTCTTGCGTTTGAAATTCATGAGGGAAGGAGAGATAGGTTGCGATGACCTTAGCTTCTTGGTAAAAGGGATGTTGTAAGAAACGCTCAGTTAAAGCTCGATCCATAGCCTGTTTTTGCTCCTGAGATAAAGCCTTCATTTCGTGTAAGACTTGTTTACGTAGTTCTGCTTTCATAGATAATTCCTCTACTCTGCTGCCTTCTTTTTTAAGAAACTAGAGACTACATCTACCCCAATGGCTATGGCTTCTTCCTCAGGACTCATCTGAGGGTGATGAAGGGCGTAGGGACTATCGATACCTAGCCAGAACATAACGCCATCTACCTTCGAAAGGAGATAACCAAAGTCCTCACCAGTCATAGCAGGCTCGATATCAATCAACTCGATTCCGTCTTTCTCTTCAAAAAAGTCCATCAGTTCACGCGCCAAGGCTGGATTGTTCTCAACAGGTAGGTAGCCTCCTTGCTTGAGTTCTACTTCGACTTCCATATCAAAGGCTGCTGCAACCCCTTCTGCGACAGTCTTGACTCTTTTTTGCACCAAGAGGCTCATGTCTTGAGTCAAAGCGCGAATGGTTCCGTGTAAAAATGCTGTGTCTGTAATGACATTGTTGGTTGTTCCAGCTTGGAAAAGGCCAAAGGTCACCACCGCTCCCTCGATTGGGTTGACATTGCGGCTGACAACTGACTGTACTTGGGTTACAAAGTAACTAGCAGCCACCAAGGCGTCATTGGCTTTATGCGGAAAAGCTGCATGCCCTCCTTTTCCTTTGAAACGAATCTTCACCTCACAGGTCCCTGCAAAGAGAGTGTGTGTATTGGTCGCAATCTGTCCAACCTTCAGATCCGGACGAACATGGAGACCATAAAATTGGTCTGGCAACCAATTTCCAAAAGCACCATCCTCATACATAAGCATCCCACCGGCTTCATTTTCTTCAGCAGGCTGAAATAGGAAGAGCAAATTATTCTTGGGTTGCTCCTCAAGGGCGCGTTCGAGGCATCCTAAGGCAATGGTCATATGAAAATCATGGCCACAAGCATGCATGCGACCTTGGTGCTGAGAGGCAAAAGATAGACCTGTTTGTTCGACGATAGGCAGGCCATCAATGTCTGTTCGCCAACCAATGGTGCGTTCCGGCTGACTTCCCTGCAAATAAACCAGAATACCTGTCCGCCAAGTACGAATTTGAACAAAATCCTTGCCCGTAGTCAATTTTTCAATCACATCCAGCAAATAAGCCTGAGTCTTGAATTCCTCCAAGCCAATCTCTGGAATCTGGTGTAAATCTCGTCTAGTCTGAATCAAATCTAACATCTATAGATCCTCCTTTTGATAGAAGAAAGAGGCTGGAAAAAGGGTTCCGCCTCTTTTTTACTTTTACAATTACAAGGTACGAAGCGCATCCTCTAGCGCTGTTTTTTGTTGGGTTTGGGCATCAATTTCTTTGATGATACGAGCCGGAACACCTGCTACTACCACATTTTCTGGAACATCTTGGGTAACGATAGCTCCTGCTGCAACAACTGAACCACTGCCGATTTGAACTCCTTCGATAACCACTGCATTGGCACCGATAAGAACATTGTCTCCGACACGGACTGGTTCAGCGCTAGCTGGCTCAATCACACCCGCCAAAACTGCTCCTGCACCAACGTGGCTGTTTTTCCCAACGATAGCACGACCTCCAAGGATGGCACCCATGTCAATCATGGTTCCAGCACCGATTTCAGCACCGATATTGATAACAGCTCCCATCATGATAACAGCATTGTCACCAATTTCCACCTGGTCACGGATAATAGCACCTGGCTCGATACGAGCATTGATCGCACGTTTGTCTAGCAAAGGAACTGCAGAATTACGAGCATCTTGCTCGACAACATAATCTTGATTTTCTACCAAACCTTCAAGAAGCGGAGCGACGTCCTTCCAGTCTCCGAATAAAACATTTCCTAGTTTGACAACAGAGCTAGGTACAGCAGTTGCAAGTTCTCCTTCAAAGGTTACTTTGACACTGGTTTTCTTTTCAGCATTGGCGATAAATTGGATAATTTCTTGAGCGTTCATTTTTGTAGCAGTCATAGGTGCCTCCTAGTTCGTTATAATGATACCTATTCTACCAAAAAAGGCCTCAAATTTGAAGCCTCAACTATCAAATAATCATCTTTACCTGGCTTGTTTTGCTTCTTCTACAGATAAGAAAATCATCGGAACGATAATCAACACCATAGCTAAAGCCAAAAAACCATCCATGACCAATCCCAGAAAAAGAACACTTAATAAAGCTGAAGAGAGCGGTTCGCTAGCACTCACCACTGATACAACCAGCGGGGAAACGAGTGACACAGCCTTCATAGATAGGAAGAAGGCAAAAGCAGTACCAAACACGGCAATCGTCAGACAAATCAGCACACTTACCAAATCCACTTGAAAACTTATCTGATAAATAGGGTAGAGGAAATTACTAAAGAGCCCTGCCAGAATCATCCCCCAACCAACAGTCGGAACAAATCCGTAGCGCCGTGCAAAACGCTGGGGTAGGATAACATTAAACATGACCCCTACTGCACTGAGCAACCCTGTCACTAGAGCCAAAGGTGTCATGGATAACTGGGACAAGTCCCCTTTCGTAGCCATCAAAAAAACACCTAGCATGGCAGTCAAAACATAGAACACAGCTGTAATCGAAGCCTTCTTCTGGTAAACGAGGCGATTATAAAACAGGATAAAAACAGGGCTGATAAATTGCAAAATGGTCGCTGTCGTCGCATTGGAATACTCAACGCAGAGATAGAAGAAAAACTGCACAGAAAAAATACCTAGAATAGCATAGGCTAAAAAAGGTAGATAATTTTTCTTATCACGCCAGATGTCCAACAAGCGGCTACGCAACTGAAAAGCAGGTAAACCTAAAACCAAACTCCCTGCCACTAGTAAACGCATAGAAGTAATCCATCCAGAAGACACTGGATAATGAGTGAAAAAATACTCTCCTAAAATCCCACAAATCCCCCAGATTAGGCCTGAGAGTAGCGAGTATACTGTTCCCTTAACAATCTTTTTCTGATAATGATTCATATTATTATTGTAACACGAAACCAACAAAGAAAAAAGTAGCAACAAGGAGAAATTACTAACCTTGCTACTACTCTTTCTTAACGATTAAATAGACGTGAACGTCCTGAAGAACCACTTTGAGTATTGCCACTCGAACTTGAACTTCCAGAGCTACTGCTTGAACTTGAGCTTGGAGGAGTCACTGCTGGAATGCTTCCTAGAATATTCTTCCATGCGTTCAGATAATCTGCATCGCTTCCTCCAATAGCAAAGCGATAGGTGGTCACTGGCGCGCCTTCTTTAGTCGCCCAGTAGCTCGTTACTGTTGATCCAGAAACTTCTATTTCTTTTCCATTGATGGAAACCTTGCCTGGTTTTTGTCCTGTAGATCGGAGAACTTGCGACTTGGTCACACTTGGATCCAGATTAAAGCGTTCATTCCCCCATATTCCAGGTTCAGCTTGCTGAATGGCATTGACCAAGTGGGCCATATAGTTGGCATTGCGGTAGTGACCTGCTCCTTTGGCTAGTGGTCGGTTGTCGTCGTGACCTAACCAGCCACCCAAAGTCAAGCGAGGTGTAGAAAGCATGAGCCACATATTTTCATCTTCATTGGTCGTACCAGTTTTTCCAATCCAGTCAGCACGAGCTAGGGATGGATTGATAGTCGTCAAGTCCGTCTGGAAACTTGAAGTAATCCGAGATGAAATGACATCCCGAAGGAGACTTTGCATGATGGTTGCTGTCGCTTTTGAATAAACTTGGACAGGCTCATCCTTGTGCTCGTACACCAATCGGCCATCCGTTGACTCGATCTTCGCGATCATATGTTTCTTATGGTAAACTCCATTGTTGGCCAGAGTTTGATACCCGTTGGTATGCTGGGCAACTGTAACGTCAATCCCCCCACCCATCGGTAAACTTTCAATCCCATATTCTGGGATTTCGTAACCCATTTTTTCCATATAGCCTTTGACATCAACACCCTTCTCTCGAAGCGTACGATACGTCCAGTAGGCTGGGATATTCCATGAGTAGTTAAGGGCTTCTCCCAATGTCATCATGCCCGTACCAGGACTATTGACATACATGATGGGGTTCCCGTTTGAGAAGTTGGTAGGATAGTTTGATAAGATACTTGCACTTCCCATCAAACCTTGGTCAATAGCGATACCATAGGCCAATATAGGTTTTGTGGTTGAAGCTGGAGAACGCTTGGTATCGATAGCGTGATTGTTCTGATTTTCTTGATAATTACGACCACCAACAAATCCAAGGATCGCTCCCGTTTGATTGTCCATGAGGACATTCCCCACCTCAGGCTTGCCTGTCGAATCATCTAGCAGATAGCCGTAGGTCGCAACCGCATTTTGCATCGCAGCATGAACGTTTTTATTGATAGTTGTCGTAATTTTATATCCACCATTTTCAATTTCCTTAGTGGCTAAATCACGATAGGATTTCTGAATGGACTCATTCTTTAATTCTTGCGCAGAGACATTATCTCGTTGGACAAGGTAGTCGTACATGCGGTCAGTAGCTTCTGCCAAGGTTGCATAGTAGAGATAGTCACGCGAAGTACCACTAACACTACCTGATGGTAGGAAGTCTTTCTTAAAGTCATAATCTTTGTACTTATCGTAGTCTTCCTGACTTAGAGCTCCTGTCCGGTACATGTTGTAGAGGACATCCTTGGCACGCTTAATTCCCAAAGCCATGTCCTCATCACTCTTCATACTACCATCAGATTCATAAGGAGAATAACTGATTGGACTCTGTGGCAATCCTGCGATAAAGGCAGCTTGAGGGACCGTTAAATCCGAAGCATTGACCCCAAAGATTCCTTCCGCAGCCTGCTGGGCACCTGCAATATTTTGACCTTTATGATTGCGACCAAAAGGAGCTATGTTAAGGTAGGTTGTCAAAATCTCATCCTTATCCATGGCCCTTTCTAAAGCAAGAGCATCAATAATCTCTTTAGCCTTACGAGCTAGAGTTGGAGCATCCCCCACCACTTGCTGCTTGATGACCTGCTGGGTCAAGGTCGAACCACCACTAGACGAGCCTAGACCGACAAAGGTTCCCAAGGTCGCACGAATAACGGCCTTAGGCACAACTCCCTTGTGCTCATTGAAATGTTCGTCCTCTGTCGCAACAATGGCTTTCTTAAGGTTATCTGAGATAGCATCTGAAGCGACTGAAGTGCGCAACAAATCGCCCTCGATCGAGGCAATGGTACTGCCGTCAGAATAAGTGATTTCTGAGATGGAAGCAATATCCTTCACTTGCTTGACCAACTCTTCTGCTTGAGGTACCTGGGCCTTGTCAAATAGAGCGACTCCATAACCCATAGCCACACCAGCGCCAAACAGCCCACCGATAAAACCTAGGATAAAGAGAGTGTTAAAGACTATTTTAAACCCACTCAAAATCTTAGCAAAAATAGACCCTGCCCTTCTAACTTTGTCAGAAGAGGTCCCCTTTTTACTGGTTTTCTTATTAGCTAGTTTTTCTGCTAGTCTTTTCTTCCATTTTGCAATTCGTTGCATTAGCTGCTGGAAAAAATGCAGCATTTTTGTTTTTAATTCATTAATTCTTTCTTTCATGAATGTCCTCGCTTTCTCTATTATACCATAAAAGGGAAACTTTCAATAAAATAGCCACTTTCTTCCCTATTCCACTAGGCTATTAATCAAGTTTGTGATACAATAGGTAGAAACAATATTTTATAAAGGAGAAAAGACACATGCACATTTTTGATGAGCTAAAAGAGCGTGGTTTGATTTTTCAAACGACTGATGAAGAAGCTTTGCGCAAAGCCCTAGAAGAAGGTCAAGTTTCTTATTATACTGGCTACGATCCAACTGCTGACAGCCTTCACCTCGGTCACCTTGTCGCAATCTTGACCAGTCGTCGTTTGCAACTAGCAGGTCACAAACCTTATGCGCTCGTTGGCGGTGCTACAGGTCTCATCGGAGATCCGTCCTTCAAAGATGCTGAGCGTAGTCTCCAAACAAAAGACACAGTAGAGGGCTGGGTCAAGTCTATCCAAGGACAACTTTCTCGTTTTCTTGACTTTGAAAACGGTGAAAATAAAGCTGTCATGGTCAACAACTACGACTGGTTTGGCAGCATCAGCTTCGTTGACTTCCTCCGTGATATCGGAAAATACTTCACTGTCAACTACATGATGAGTAAGGAGTCTGTGAAGAAACGGATCGAGACAGGGATTTCTTACACTGAGTTTGCCTACCAAATCATGCAAGGATATGACTTCTACGTCCTTAACCAAGAGCACAACGTAACGCTACAAATCGGTGGTTCTGACCAGTGGGGCAATATGACCGCAGGTACCGAATTGCTTCGTCGTAAGGCTGACAAGACTGGTCACGTTATCACAGTGCCACTCATCACAGATGCAACTGGTAAGAAATTTGGTAAATCTGAAGGAAACGCAGTCTGGCTCAATCCTGAAAAGACTTCTCCATACGAAATGTACCAATTCTGGATGAACGTGATGGATGCTGACGCTGTTCGCTTCTTGAAAATCTTTACCTTCTTGTCACTGGACGAGATTGAAGACATCCGTAAACAGTTTGAAGCGGCTCCACACGAACGCTTGGCTCAGAAAGTCTTGGCTCGTGAAGTCGTGACTCTTGTTCACGGCGAAGAAGCCTACAAGGAAGCCCTCAACATCACTGAGCAACTCTTTGCAGGAAACATCAAAAACCTTTCTGTCAAAGAACTTAAACAAGGACTTCGTGGAGTACCAAACTACCAAGTACAAGCAGACGAAAACCACAATATCGTGGAACTCCTTGTGTCATCTGGTGTGGTGAACTCCAAACGCCAAGCCCGTGAAGATGTTCAAAATGGAGCCATCTACGTCAACGGCGACCGTATCCAAGACCTTGACTATGTCTTGAGTGATGCAGATAAGTTAGAAAACGAACTAACTGTTATCCGCCGCGGGAAGAAGAAATACTTCGTTCTTACATACTAAAAAAGAAGACTGGAGGCATTTGCCATCCAGTTCTTTTTTTGCTAGACTTAAACTATGAATACAAACCTCAAACCAAAACTCCAGCGCTTTGCTACTGCTAGTGCCTTTGCCTGCCCCATGTGCCAAGAAGATCTCACCTTGGTAGAGTCTAGTCTCAAGTGTAGCAATCGCCATTCTTTTGACTTGGCAAAATTCGGCTATGTCAATCTGGCTCCTCAAATCAAGCAATCTGCCAACTACGACAAGGAAAACTTTCAAAACCGCCAAGAAATCCTAGAAGCTGGCTTTTATCAGACTATCTTAGAAACCATCTCAGACCTGCTTGCAAGACTAGAAACTGCCAAAACTATCTTGGATATCGGTTGTGGCGAAGGCTTCTACTCTCGCAAACTCCAAGAAAGTCATCCTGACAAAACTTTCTACGCCTTTGATATTTCCAAAGATTCCGTTCAAATCGCTGCCAAGAGCGAACCCAACTGGGCGGTCAACTGGTTTGTTGGAGACCTGGCTCGCCTCCCTATAAAAGACGCCAGCATGGATATCCTGCTTGATATCTTTTCGCCTGCTAACTATGGAGAATTTCGTCGTGTTCTATCCAAAGATGGTATCTTGCTCAAGGTCATCCCAACTGAAAATCACCTCAAAGAAATCCGTCAAATGGTGCAGGACCAGCTGACAAAGAAGGACTATTCTAATCAAGATATCAAAGAACATTTCCAGGAACACTTCAGCATCCAATCTAGCCAAATAGCTTCCCTAACAAAGCATATCACAGCAGAGCAACGCCAATCCCTGCTCAGTATGACTCCGCTACTCTTTAACATTGACCAGACCAAGATTGACTGGAATCAGTTGACTGAGATTACCATCGAAGCAGAGATCCTTGTGGGGAAAGTAGGGTAAATCAATCTTTCAGATAAGACAAAACCCGCACCTTCAAGGTACGGGTTTAAATTATGTAATTATTAGTTCAAGTGCCAGATATCTTCGTTGTACTGAGCGATTGTACGGTCAGATGAGAAGAATCCTGCTTTGGCAATGTTAACGATGACTTTATCCAACCATGCGTCACGGTCTTCGTAGTCAGCAAGCATTTGCTCTTTGACTTTGATGTAGTCTTCCAAGTCAAGGAGAGTCATGAACCAGTCTTTGTTGATCAATTCGTTGTAAAGACGTTCCAAGCGTTCTTTCTTACCTACTGCAAGAACAGCATCGCTCACAATGAAGTCAACCAAAGGTTTGATAGCTTCACGAGCATAGAATTCGCTTGATTTGTAAGCTGCTTTTGCGTAAAGGTCGATAACAGTTTCTGAATCTTCACCAAAGATATAGATGTTTTCGTCGCCAACCAACTCAGCGATTTCCACGTTAGCACCGTCCATAGTACCAAGAGTCAAAGCACCGTTCAACATGAATTTCATGTTACCAGTACCTGAAGCTTCTTTAGAAGCAAGTGAGATTTGTTCTGAGATATCACATGCTGGGATAAGGAAGCTTGCTGCAGTAACGTTGTAGTTTTCAACCATTACGACTTGCAAGTGTGGAGCTACTGCTGGATCGTTTGCAATCACTTCTGACAAGCAAAGGATCAAGTGGATGATGTCTTGGGCGATTGTGTAGGCAGGAGCTGCTTTACCACCAAAGAATACTGTGATTGGACGAGCAGGGATGTTCCCAGCCTTGATGTCAAGGTATTTGTGAATCACATACAAAGCGTTCATTTGTTGGCGTTTGTACTCGTGGAGACGTTTGATTTGGATATCAAAGATAGAGTTTGTATTGATTTCCACACCTTGGTGTTCTTTCAAGTGACGAGCCAATTTACGTTTGTTGTGAGCTTTGATGCTTTCCAATTTTTCTTTGACAGCAGCCTTGTCTTCGTATGACAAGAGTTTTTCAAGCTCATCAGCTTCATGGTGCCAACCCTCTCCAATAATCTCATCCAAGTAGTGAGACAAACTTGGGTTCGCATGCATGAGCCAACGACGGAATGTAATACCGTTTGTTTTGTTGTTGAATTTTTCTGGGTAGATGTCGTAGAAAGCTTTCAACTCTGAGTTCTTCAAGATTTCAGTGTGAAGAGCCGCAACCCCGTTTACACTGTATCCGTAGTGGATATCCATGTGAGCCATGTGAACACGTCCGCTCTCATCGATGATTTGAACAGCTGGATCTTTGTATTCTGCTTTCACACGACGGTCCAATTCTTCGATGATTGGTACCAAGTGAGGAACCACTTCTTGCAAGAATTCAAGAGGCCATTTTTCAAGGGCTTCAGCAAGGATTGTGTGGTTAGTGTAGGCAGTCATGCTACGAACGATTGAGATTGCTTCATCAAGCTCGATACCACGTGCAGTCAAGAGACGGATCAATTCAGGAATCACCATTGATGGGTGAGTATCGTTGATTTGTACAACTGCATAGTCCGCAAGGTCATGCAAGTTGCTTCCTTTTTCGATCGCTTCGTCGATGATTAATTGCGCACCGTTTGAAACCATGAAGTATTGTTGGAAGATACGGAGCAATTCACCTTGCTTGTCGCTATCGTCTGGGTAAAGGAAGAGAGTCAAGTTGCGAGCGATATCTGTCTTGTCAAAGTTGATACCATCTTCGATGATAGAAGAATCAACTGAATCCAAGTCAAACAAACGCAAGCGGTTTTTAGTAGCTGTCTTGTAACCAGGTACATCGATATCGTAAAGAGTAGATGTCAATGTGAAGTGTGCAAATGGCACTTGGTAGCTACGGCTTGAGCGTACCAACCAGTTTTGCTCAGTCAACCAAGCGTTAGGAATCGTTTCTTGTTGGTTGTTTTTAAGAACTTGTTGGAAAAGACCGAAGTGGTAGTTCAATCCAACACCGTCACCATTCAAACCAAGTGTAGCGATTGAGTCGATAAAGCAGGCTGCCAAACGTCCCAAACCACCGTTACCAAGTGATGGTTCCAATTCTACTTCTTCGATTTCGATCAACTCTTTACCTGCAGCTGCAAGTTCTTTTTTCACATCGTCGTAAAGACCAAGGTTAATCAAGTTATTTGACAAGAGTTTACCGATCAAGAACTCAGCTGAGATGTAGTAAACTTTTTTCTTACCAGTGTTGACTGGTTTTTGACTGCTAGCAAGCTTGCTGTAGTTAAGAAGAGCAAGGTAAAGCTCTTCATTGCTACATTCTGCAATGGTTTTATTGTAACGTTTTTGTACAAATTCGTTTAATGGTAACATGTTTATGTGTCTCCTGATAATGTCTTATTTCTTTAATTCTACCAAATTTTCATTGATTCGGCGATAAATTGTAGTCAAGTCAAGCAAAGTTTCTTCAACAGCTGGTGTCAATTGATCTTCAGTCATACGCCAAGACCAGTTTCCACCAAGGGTAGATGGGAAGTTCATACGAGCTGACTCATCTAGTTCTAGCAAGTCTTGCATGGTTGCAATAGCCATGAAGCTAACGGATGAAAAGACTGTACGAAGCATAGCGTGTGGCACTGTTTCGTATTCTTTACGGTTCGTGTAGCGAGCCATGTACTCACGTGTCGCATCATCGATCTCGTTACGGTACCAACCAAGAACCGTATTATTATCGTGTGTTCCTGTGTACATAACAGAGTTGGTAGGCGCCAAGTGTGGGCTATCGATACTTTCGTCTTCTGGGTTGAAGGCAAACTGAAGAATCTTCATCCCTGGGAAGCCAGTGCTTTCACGCAACTCGATGACTTCATCTGTCATGAAACCAAGGTCTTCTGCGATGATGTTTAGCTCACCAAGCTCTTCCTTAACGGCTGCGAAGAGTTTGTAGCCTGGACCTTTCACCCATTTACCAGGTGCTGCTGTATCGGAACCAGCAGGAATTTCCCAGTAAGATTCGAACCCGCGGAAGTGGTCAATACGAACGATATCGTAGATCTTGAAGCTTTCGCGCAAACGTTCAATCCACCATTTGTAACCGTCTTTGTCCATTGCTTCCCAGTCATAGATTGGGTTCCCCCAAAGCTGACCAGTGGCAGAAAACTCATCTGGTGGGCATCCTGCGATACAAGTTGCTTTACCATTGGCATCTGTCTTAAAGAGATGTGGATTTGCCCACATGTCGCTTGAATCTTCCGCTACGTAGATAGGCATGTCCCCAACAATTTCGATGTGGTTATCGTTAGCATAGGCTTTCAATTTCAACCATTGTTGGAAGAAGAAGTATTGAGTCACACGGTGGTAAACCAACTTGTCTGCCAATTTCTCACGGTAGCTTTCAAGTGCTGAAGCTTTACGAGCACGAGCATCTGCATCTGGCCATTCTGTCCAAGCAAGATTGTCAAAATGCTCTTTGATAGCCATATATTCTGCGAAGAGTTCGAGCCATGATTGGTTGTCTTTAGCAAACTTCTCAAAATCTTTGACATCACCCACTTCCAAGAAGCGTTTGACTGCTTTTTCTAAAAGCGGACGACGTGCATAATAAATCTTCGCATAGTCAACTTCAGATGCATCGCTACCAAAGTCAACACCTTCGAGATCGCTAGCTTCCAACAAGCCTTGCTCTACCAAGATATCAAGGTCGATAAAATGCGTATTTCCAGCAAAGGCTGAGAATGATTGGTATGGAGAATCTCCATAGCTTGTTGTCCCAAGAGGGAGGATTTGCCAGTAACGTTGCTTCGTACGAACCAAGAAATCAACGAAATCATAAGCAGTCTGGCCAAATGATCCAATCCCGTATGCTCCTGGCAGAGAAGAGATGTGCATCAACACACCACTTTGACGTTTTTTCATAATAGCACCTCATGTGTTTGTTATAAAACGTTGCGCAATTAAGGCGCAAACGTTTGCGTTAATTTAAGTATAACGCATTTCAAAAACAAATGCAAGCGTTTTTAAAAAATTTTTTTGAATTATTTTAATCAAACAAAACTTGTTGCCACTGATATTTTATGAAATAAGCGAAAAAATTTTAAAGATTTTCTGATTTAAGATAATTCATTCCCAATATCTGCTCTATTTTCTGAAAAAGCGAACCGAATTTACGCAATCGTTTTCCTAATATATTTTCAATTCAAAAAAACAAACATTTTAAGTTCTTTCCTATATAATGGCTTTAATAAATGTTTGAAACCTTAAAATTTTTTAAAAATTTTTGCTAAAAAAGCTTGCAACCGTTTTCTATTTGTGCTATACTAAGTTCGTAAAAGAAAACGTTTGCGTTTTCTCATTAAATTATTTTTGTTATTCTTTAGGAGGAATACACTATGTCATCTAAATTCATGAAGAGTGCTGCTGTGCTCGGAACTGCTACTCTTGCTAGCTTACTTTTGGTAGCTTGCGGAAGCAAAACTGCTGATAAAGCAGCTGATGCTAGCTCATCTGAAGCAAAAGAAATCACTTTCTACGTTGAAGACCAATACAAAGCCTACGCTGAAAAAGTTGCTGCAGCTTATGAAAAAGAATCAGGTACAAAAGTTAACATCAAATCAGGTGACCAACTTGGTGGACTTGACAAACTTTCTCTTGACAACCAATCAGGTCAAGCTGCTGACGTTATGATGGCACCATACGACCGCGTAGGTAGCCTTGGTACTGACGGACAACTTTCAGAAGTTACTTTGAGCGACGGCGCTAAAACAGATGATAAGACTAAATCTCTTGTAACAGCTGCTGACGGTAAAGTTTACGGTGCTCCTGCCGTTATTGAGTCACTTGTTATGTACTACAACAAAGACTTGCTAAAAGAAGCTCCAAAAACTTTTGCTGAATTAGAAGAACTTGCTAAAGACAGCAAATACGCTTTCGCTGGTGAAGATGGCAAAACTACTGCATTCCTAGCTGACTGGACAAACTTCTACTACGCATACGGACTTCTTGCTGGTAACGGTGGTTACGTATTCGGACAAAACGGTAAAGACGCTAAAGACATCGGTCTTGCAAACGACGGTTCTATCACAGGTATCAACTACGCTAAATCTTGGTACGAAAAATGGCCTAAAGGTATGCAAGATACTGAAGGTGCTGGTAACTTGATCCAAACTCAATTCCAAGAAGGTAAAACAGCTGCTATCATCGATGGACCTTGGAAAGCTCAAGCATTCAAAGATGCTAAAGTAAACTACGGTGTTGCTACTATCCCAACTCTTCCAAATGGTAAAGAATACACACCATTCGGTGGTGGTAAAGCTTGGATCATCCCATCAAGCACTAAGAACCTTGAAGCTGCACAAAAATTTGTAGACTTCCTTGTTTCAACTGAACAACAAAAAGCATTCTACGATGCAACTAACGAAATCCCAGCTAACACTGAAGCTCGTTCATACGCTGAAGGTAAAAACGATGAGTTGACAACAGCTGTTATCAAACAGTTCAAGAACGCTCAACCAATGCCAAACATTTCTCAAATGTCAGCAGTTTGGGATCCAGCTAAAACTATGCTCTTTGATGCTGTAAGTGGTAAAAAAGATGCTAAAACAGCTGCTAACGATGCTGTAACATTGATCAAAGAAACAATCAAACAAAAATTTGGTGAATAATTGAATTCGTTACAAGGGGGGAGAATACAAATCCCCCTTTGATTTTATAAATTTACGAATGATTGCAGTTGCCTATCTAGTGATTGGAGACAAACTTCAATCTCGTATCCTATGAAAGGAGTATTCATGGAAAACCAACAACCTAGCAAAGCAGCCTTGCTTTCAGTGATTCCTGGGTTAGGACAGATTTACAATAAACAAAAGGCCAAAGGTTTTATCTTCCTTGGTGTAACTATCGTATTTGTTCTTTATTTCCTAGCACTTGCAGCCCCTGAATTGCACAATTTGATCACTCTTGGTGACAAGCCAGGTCGTGATAATTCCCTCTTTATGCTGATTCGTGGTGCCTTCCATTTAATCTTTGTAGTCGTTTATGTGCTCTTTTATTTCTCAAATATTAAAGATGCACATACAATCGCAAAACGTATTAACAATGGAATTCCTGTCCCACGTACTTTTAAAGATATGATCAAAGGTATTTATGAGAATGGTTTCCCTTACCTCTTGATCATCCCATCTTACGTCGCTATGACATTTGCGATTATCTTCCCAGTTATCGTAACCTTGATGATTGCCTTTACCAACTATGACTTCCAACACTTGCCACCAAACAAATTGTTGAACTGGGTTGGTTTGACTAACTTTACAAACATCTGGAGCTTAAGTACCTTCCGTTCAGCCTTCGGTGCGGTTCTTTCTTGGACCATCATCTGGGCCTTGTCTGCTTCTACTTTGCAGATTGTGATTGGTATCTTCACTGCTATCATTGCTAACCAACCATTTATCAAAGGAAAACGTATCTTTGGTGTTATTTTCCTTCTTCCTTGGGCTGTTCCAGCCTTCATCACTATCTTGACATTCTCAAACATGTTTAACGATAGTGTCGGAGCGATCAACACTCAAGTATTGCCTATCTTGGCTAAGGTTCTTCCTTTCCTTGACGGTGCTCTTATCCCTTGGAAAACAGACCCAACTTGGACGAAGATTGCCTTGATTATGATGCAAGGTTGGCTAGGATTCCCATACATCTACGTTTTGACTTTGGGTATCTTGCAGTCGATTCCTAACGACCTCTACGAAGCGGCTTACATCGATGGTGCCAATGCTTGGCAAAAATTCCGCAACATCACTTTCCCTATGATTTTGGCTGTTGCAGCACCAACATTGATCAGCCAATACACCTTCAACTTTAACAACTTCTCTATCATGTACCTCTTCAACGGCGGAGGTCCTGGTAGCGTTGGTGGTGGAGCCGGTTCAACTGATATCTTGATCTCATGGATTTATCGTTTGACAACAGGTACATCTCCTCAATACTCTATGGCGGCAGCTGTTACCTTGATCATCTCTATCATTGTCATCTCTATCTCTATGATTGCATTCAAGAAACTACACGCATTTGATATGGAGGACGTCTAAGATGAATAACTCAATCAAACTCAAACGTAGACTGACTCAAACCCTCACTTACCTCTACTTGATTGGTCTTTCAATCGTGATTATCTATCCACTTTTGATTACTATTATGTCAGCCTTCAAGACTGGTAACGTCGTAGCTTTTAAACTAGATGCTAACGTCGATTTTAGTTTTGATAACTTTAAAGGACTCTTCACTGAAACCTTGTACGGCACTTGGTATCTCAATACCTTGATCATTGCCTTGATTACAATGGCTGTTCAAACAAGTATCATCGTACTTGCTGGTTATGCCTACAGCCGTTACAACTTCTTGGCTCGTAAACAAAGTTTGGTCTTCTTCTTGATCATCCAAATGGTACCAACAATGGCCGCTTTGACAGCCTTCTTCGTTATGGCCCTTATGTTGAATGCCCTTAACCATAGCTGGTTCCTCATCTTCCTATATGTCGGTGGTGGTATCCCAATGAACGCTTGGTTGATGAAAGGTTACTTTGACACCGTACCGATGTCTCTTGATGAATCAGCAAAACTAGATGGTGCAGGACACTTCCGCCGCTTCTGGCAAATTGTTCTCCCACTCGTTCGCCCAATGGTTGCAGTACAAGCGCTCTGGGCCTTCATGGGACCTTTCGGAGACTATATCCTCTCTAGTTTCTTGCTTCGTGAGAAAGAATACTTTACAGTTGCCGTTGGTCTACAGACCTTTGTCAGCAATGTGAAAAACTTGAAGATTGCCTACTTCTCAGCAGGTGCTATCCTCATCGCCCTTCCAATCTGTATTCTCTTCTTCTTCTTACAAAAGAACTTTGTTTCAGGACTTACAAGTGGTGGCGACAAGGGGTAATATACCCCCGCCACCCTTTTTCATTTTATACTCTTCGAAAATCTCTTCAAACCACGTCAGCTTCGCCTTGCCGTACTCAAGTACTGCCTACGGCTAGCTTCCTAGTTTGCTCTTTGATTTTCATTGAGTATTAGAGCTTGTGACTATAAAACTATTCTTGAAGCAAGCAATTTGTCTCCTAGACTTGAAATAAAGCACATTTCTCTATATAATAATACTCATATAGAAAACACCTTTTAGAAAGATACAAATGCTTCCATATCCATTTTCATATTTTTCAAGTATTTGGGGATTTCGTAAGCCCCTGTCAAAACGTTTCGGACTCAACTGGTTTCAGCTTCTCTTTACTAGCATTTTCCTCATCAGCTTGTCCATGATTCCAATTGCCATTCAAAACAGCTCACAGGAAACGTATCCACTGGATACCTTTATCGATAATGTCTACACTCCACTGACAGATGAAGCGATCATGGACTTGTCAGAGAATGCACAAATCGTTGATGGAAAGCTGAACTACTCAGGTACGAAGAATCAGCAGCCTTCTCTTTTGATTGGCCCGAGCCAAAGCAAAGAATTGCCAAAGGACTTGCAACTTCATTTTGATACTGAAGAACTCATCATCAGCAAGGAAAGCAAGGAACTGACCCGCATTCGCTACCACGCCATTCAAACAGAGAGTTTCCAGAGTAAGGAAGCTTTAACCCAGGCTATTTCTAAAGACTGGTACCAACAGAACCGTGTCTATATCAGTCTCTTTCTCGTCCTTGGTGCTAGCTTCCTCTTCGGATTGAATTTCTTCATTGTCTCTCTTGGAGCTAGTCTTCTCCTTTATATCACCAAAAAATCACGCCTCTTTTCATTTAGGACCTTTAAAGAGTGCTACCATTTTATCTTGAACTGTTTAGGATTACCAACTTTGATTACACTTATTTTGGGACTTTTTGGCCAAAATATGACAACCCTTATCACTGTACAAAACATTCTTTTTGTTCTTTATCTGGTCACCATCTTTTATAAAACACATTACCGCGATCCAGATTATCATAAATAGGAGATTTTTATGCCCGTTACGATTAAAGATGTGGCCAAGGCTGCAGGTGTCTCACCTTCAACTGTAACCCGCGTTATTCAAAACAAATCAACAATTAGTGATGAAACCAAAAAACGAGTTCGCAAGGCTATGAAGGAACTCAACTACCATCCCAATCTTAATGCTCGTAGCCTCGTTAGCAGCTATACTCAAGTTATCGGTTTGGTATTGCCTGACGACTCGGATGCCTTCTACCAAAATCCTTTCTTCCCATCTGTCCTACGAGGAATCGCCCAAGTCGCGTCTGAAAACCACTATGCTATCCAGATCGCAACTGGTAAAGATGAGAAGGAACGTCTCAAAGCTATCTCACAAATGGTCTATGGGAAACGTGTTGATGGCCTGATCTTCCTCTACGCTCAAGAGGAAGATCCACTGGTGAAGCTCGTAGCGGAAGAACAGTTTCCTTTCCTCATCCTCGGAAAATCCCTCTCACCCTTTATCCCACTTGTCGACAATGATAATGTCCAAGCCGGTTTTGATGCAACAGAGTATTTCATCAAAAAGGGATGCAGACGAATTGCCTTTATCGGAGGAACCAAGAAACTTTTCGTTACACAAGATCGTCTAAAAGGTTACGAATTGGCACTCAAACAACACCAACTTTCAATTGATACGAACCTGACCTACTTTGCAAATGAATTTCTAGAAGAAAAGGGGTATCAATTTAGTAAGCGCCTCTTCAAACACGATCCGCAGATTGATGCCATCATCACAACCGACAGCCTTCTAGCTGAAGGAGTTTGCGACTACATCAGTAAGCATCAGTTAACTGTTCCCGTCTTGAGTTTTGACTCTGTCAATCCTCGACTCGATCTAGTAGCCTATGTTGACATCAATAGTCTTGAACTTGGACGAACATCATTTGAAACGATTTTGCAGATTATCAATGACGCGAAAAATAATAGACAGATTTGTTACCGTCAGTTGATTGCCCACAAAATTATCGAAAAATAAAAACCAGCTCCAGAGCTGGTTTTTTCATGTCTAATTGTCTGTTTCTACAAATCGTCCTAGGATGTGGACATTTTCGGATACAGAGACGAAGGCTGTCGGGTCAACTTGTTTCATGATGTGTTTAAAATCATTAAACTCTGCTCGTGTGATAACAGTAATCAAGACCGCTTTTCTCTCATGATTATAGGTTCCTTCTGCATCGTGGATCATGGTAGCCCCTCGGTGCAATTTTTTATGGATTTTTTCGATTACCTTGTCAGGATTGCTGGTCACAATCATGGCCTGCATCCGTTTTTGCTTGGTGAAGACCGCATCTGTCACACGACTGGAGACAAAAATGGTAATCATGGAGTAGAGGGCGTATTTCCAACCAAAGGTCAACCCAGCAATCAACATGATGGTTCCATTGACCAAGAAGGAAATACTGCCGACATTTTTCCCCGTTTTCTTGCGAATGGTCAGGCTGACAATATCTGTCCCTCCACTGGAAATACTATTGCGCAAAGCAAAGCCGATTCCTAAGCCCATGACAACACCCCCAAAGAGAGCATTGATAATGGGATCCTCTGTCAGCGTCACAACGGGCACAAACTGGATAAAAAGAGAACTCATGGATACCGTGATAAAGGTAAAAACTGTAAATTTATGTCCAATCTGATACCAAGCCAAAATCATCAGTGGGATATTAATGGCATAAAAGGTTGCGGATACGGGTAGTTGGAGACCAAACCAATGCGTACTCAAACTGGAGATAATTTGCGCCAAACCTGTCGCACCACTCGAATAAACATGCCCTGGTTGGAAAAAGAAATTGACCGCAACTGCTGATAGAAAGCCATAGACCAGAGAAGCCGAGATTTTTTCATCATATTTTTCCCGAGAAATACTTTGTAAAACTCGTAAGATTTTTATCTGATAAGCAAAGCGGCGCAGATAATAGCGCCACCGCTTAATTTGTTTTGCTTGTTTCATCTTCTTCTACTCAATATTTCAAACGTTAAAGCAAGAGGGTTTCAATTGAATCTCTAGTTCCTCTAGTTGTTTGAGAGCGACTGTTGATGGAGCTTGTGTCATTGGGTCGGTCGCCTTATTGTTCTTAGGAAAGGCAATGACTTCACGGATATTTTCTTCTCCTGCTAAGAGCATCACAAAACGGTCAAGACCGATCGCCAAACCACCGTGTGGTGGGAAACCATAGTCCATGGCTTCAAGAAGGAAACCAAACTGGTCATTTGCTTCTTCAGCTGAAAAACCAAGAGCCTTGAACATGCGTTCTTGAAGGTCTTTTTGGTTGATACGAAGACTACCACCACCAAGCTCATAACCGTTCAAGACGATATCGTAAGCAATGGCACGAACCTTAGCCAAATCACCTTCTAGTTCGTGAGCTGTCTCTTCCTGTGGAAGGGTGAATGGATGGTGGGCGCTCATGTAACGACCTTCTTCTTCAGACCATTCAAACATCGGCCAGTCAACAACCCAGAGGAAGTTAAATTTGTCGCTGTCAATCAAGCCGAGCTCTTTAGCAATACGACCACGAAGGGCACCAAGGGTTGCATTCGCCACTTCAAGTGTATCCGCCACAAAGAGAACCAAATCCTTGTCTTCTAAACCAAGGGCATTTGTCAACTCTGCTTGAATGCCCGTCAAGAACTTAGCAACTGGTCCGTTCAATTCTCCATCCACAACCTTGACCCAAGCAAGACCTTTGGCACCGTACTGCTTGGCTACTTCGGTCATCTTGTCGATGTCTTTACGTGAATAGTTGTCCGCAGCTCCTTTGACTACAATGGCTTTAACTGCAGGAGCTTCTGAAAAGACCTTGAAGTCCACATCCTTAACCACTGCTGTCAAATCCTGAAGCAACATGTCAAAACGCGTATCAGGCTTGTCAGAACCATAAAGGGCCATAGCATCGTCGTACTTCATACGAGGAAATGGAAGCGTCACTTCAATTCCTTTTGTTTCCCTCATCACGCGCGCAATCAAGCCTTCTGTGATGTCTTGGATTTCTTGCTCCGTAAGGAAGGAAGTTTCCAAGTCGACCTGGGTAAACTCAGGCTGACGGTCACCACGCAAGTCCTCGTCACGGAAACATTTAACGATTTGGTAATAGCGGTCGAAACCAGCATTCATCAAGAGCTGTTTCGTGATTTGTGGACTTTGAGGAAGGGCGTAGAAATGCCCTTTATTGACACGAGATGGCACCAAATAGTCACGCGCCCCTTCTGGCGTTGATTTCGAAAGGAATGGCGTCTCCACATCGATAAACTCCAACTCATCCAAGTAGTTACGGATAGAGTGAGTCACCTTAGCACGAAGTTTAAGATTTTCCAACATCTCTGGACGACGAAGGTCAAGGTAACGATAACGCAAACGTGTATCATCGTTTGCCTCAATCCCGTCTTTAATCTCAAATGGTGTTGTTTTAGCTGTATTCAGCACTGTAAGAGCTGTCACGTCCAACTCAACTGCACCCGTTGGCAATTTATCATTGGCTTGCTCACGCGCAGCGACTTGCCCAGTCACCTCGATGACAAACTCACTGCGAAGACTTTCAGCTGTTGCCATGACCTCTGCAGATACTTTTTCAGGGTTTATAACCAACTGCATGATTCCTTCACGGTCACGAAGATCGATAAAGATCAAACCGCCCAAGTCACGACGACGGGCAACCCATCCTTTCAAGGTGATTTCTTGTCCGATATGTTCCTCACGAACACGACCAGCATACATACTACGTTTCATGTTTTCTCTCCTCTTTTATTCTGTTACTATTTTACCATAAAAGCGCAGGCTCTTCATGAAAATCAGCAGAAAAGTTTGATTGTCTTTAGGAATCAAAACAAACAGACAAAAAATCCGATGAAAACGTCATCGGATTCTCTGATTATGATTCTTAACCTTTTTTACGCTTTTCAGCAATTTCAGCTGCCTTTTTAGGTAGAACAATCTCCGTCGCATAAGCCGAAGCAAAACGCAAGACACCTGCAATAGGCGCAAAGACAACTGCTAGATAGTTGTAAAAGAAATCGCCTTTAAAGGCATAGGCAAGTGCCCCGATGATAAAGAAGAGAACGACCGCCTGTATCACTGCTAATAAAATTACTCGTTTCATGTGACCTCCTGACTCTATTATAACATGAGTATCATCAAAAAGCCGATTAAATTATTCAAAGCGTGGAGAGAAATGCTGTAAAGAAGACCTTTTCGGCTCACATAAGCCAGACCCAAACTCAATCCCAGACTAGCATAAACTAAAAACTGTTGCAAAGTCCCTGGAAAATGAATCAAGGCAAAGAGCACACTCGATACGAGGAGAAACAGAGCTGTCTGTTTGCTGTTATTTTGCTTAGGAAAGAGATAGCGCGCTAACATCCCTCTAAAGATGAGTTCTTCCGTCAGAGGAGCAAAGACCACCACCATAAAGAAACCAAAGACAGGCTGAGCCACTGTCAGTTGAGATACGATTTGTTGATTGATCGACGGATCATCCGGCAAAAAGAACTGGGCTGTAATCGCCACTAGCAAAACCAGAGTTGGCAACCAAATATAACGATTAAAAACCGTCGTCTGGATGCTAACCTTTTCTGTCTGATACCATCTGTAAACTCCATAAACATAGGCCCCTGACAGGGCGACATAAAGTGGTAAGACTCCAAAGATCGAAGCCCCTAGGTCAAGCGCTGATAAAGCCATACTCTGAACCAGACCATAGCCAAAGTAAAAGGATAGAATGGCTAGAAGAAACCAGCCAAGATTTTTAAGTAATTTCATATGGACCTCCTATTTGGAATGAAGACTTAGCATTGTTATTCGCATCATCTTGATAAAAATGTGGAATACAGTCGCAACTAAAAGAGTTAATCAGTGAATTCCTCTTGCAAAAATAGAAACGGTAGTAATGGTTTTATAAAGATATTTTTGAGCAAGCAAAAGCAATGTTAATCCTAGGAAAAAGAGGGTCAGGAATAAGATCCTGACCAGTTTTTCTACTATTAAAAGCCTAACTTTTCAAAGACTTCTGAAAAGTTTTGGCTGATTGTATCGAGCGTAACTTCCACTTCTTCTCGAGTTTGGTTGTTCTTGACCTTGACTTGTCCGCTTTCGACTTCGCTCTCTCCGAGAGTGATGAGGGTCTTAGCCGCAAAGACATCGGCTGACTTGAACTGAGCTTTGAGTTTACGGTTGAGGTAATCACGTTCTGCTTTGAATCCTTGTTGGCGAAGGGCTTGTACCAATTCCAAGGCCTTGACATTTGCCCCTTCTCCCAAGACAGCAATATAAACATCAAGGGCATTTTCGATAGGAAGGGCCACACCTTGCTTTTCAAGGATGAGAAGCAGGCGCTCTACACCAAGTCCAAAACCAAATCCAGCAGTCTCAGGGCCACCAAAGTAGGCAACCAAGCCATCGTAGCGACCACCCGCACAGACGGTCAAGTCATTGCCCTCGATTTCTGTGATGAACTCGAAAATCGTGTGGTTGTAGTAGTCCAGACCACGCACCATATTGGTATCGATGATGTAATCTACTCCAAGATTTTCCAACATCTGACGGACGGCATCAAAGTGAGCCTGGCTTTCTTCATCAAGGAAGTCCAAGATAGACGGCGCATTCTCCACTGCCACCTTGTCTTCTTTTTCCTTAGAGTCCAAGACACGAAGAGGATTTTCCTCCAAACGACGTTGGCTATCCTTAGACAAGGTCTCCTTAAGCGGTGTCAAATAGTCAATCAAGGCTTGGCGGTAGGCCGCACGGCTCTCAGGATTTCCAAGAGTGTTAAGATGCAATTTCACACCTTGGATGCCGATTTCTTTCAAGAAATGGGCTGCCATAGCGATGGTTTCCACATCGGTAGCTGGATTGCTAGAACCAAAACACTCAACACCAATCTGGTGGAACTGGCGCAAACGTCCTGCTTGCGGACGCTCATAACGGAACATTGGACCCATGTAATAGAACTTACTTGGCTTTTGCACTTCTGGGGCGAAAAGTTTATTTTCTACATAGGAACGGACAACGGGCGCAGTTCCTTCTGGACGAAGAGTGATATGGCGGTCACCCTTATCATAGAAATCGTACATTTCCTTGGTTACGATATCCGTTGTATCTCCGACAGAGCGACTGATGACCTCGTAATGCTCAAAAATAGGCGTACGCACTTCTGCATAGTTATAGCGCTTGAAAATTTCACGGGCAAAGCCCTCAACGTACTGCCACTTGGCAGATTCAGCAGGTAAAATATCCTGTGTTCCTTTTGGTTTTTGTAATTTCATAGGGAATCCTCTTTAAACTTAATAGTCTTATTTTACCATAAATAAAGGGATTAAAACAGTGAGAAAAAATTTAGGATTTAGATATCATTTTTGAGATTAATAACTGTCAAAAGAATAGCCAGGAAGGAAAGACCAACAAATAGCATCCAAGTCAACTGTATATTCCATACGGCAACAAGTGAAAAACAAGCTGTTCCCACAGGTATAGACAAGGTAAACAATAAACCTAAAAAATTACTGGTACGAGCTAGAACCTCTGGAGCTAGATTTTTCATGAGCATGGCACTAATCTTTGGTTGAACTTTACCAGACACATACAGAGTTAAAAAGAGAAATAGCAAACCAAGCACGACTTGATTGAATACGTTCGCCAGACCAATTAGAGTGAGCCCTACGGTAGCCCACATCATCAATCTAGGCAAGGACTGCTTCCCAAAATAATCATTGCCCGTAAGGCTACTGATGATGATTGCTAACAAAACACAGGCTTGATTGATAAATAGTGTCTCTGTGTAAGAAAAATTCAAGAGAGAATGGCTCAAAAAGAAGATATTATAAATTCCACCCAAAGCGCCACCCAAGGCATTGATAAGCAAGACAGCAAAGAGCATAAAACCAAAGTTTTTCTGTCCACTTTTAAGAAAAACAAGGCGTAAATTTCGATAAATCGTTAGAAATTGGTCTTTGATAGGAAGCTTCTCATTTTTTAGTGATTCACCATCAGCAGATGACATTGACAGGCTCAATTTGCTTTTTCCTAAAAAGAGAATAGAGCCTGATACGAGGAAAAAGCAGGCATTGATTCCCGCAACGAGGGAAAAATTGTTGACCGATAGCCCTAAAAGCCAGACTCCGAAAGCTTGACCACCAATAGCTGAAATATAGGTGATAAACTGGGAAAAAGAATAAGCCTCCATCAGATCATCTTCAGCTACTTTTTCCTTAATGAGAGGCATGCGCAAACCACCAGCAAAATCACTGATGACATCACTAATGACATTGATTAAACACAGGCTAGAAAAGGCAAAGAGACTAGCTTGCTGAACAACTAGGGCTGCCAGAAAAAATAAAACCGCCTGAAACAAACCGCTATAGACCATCCATTTAACCTTGTCCCTCGTGTAATCTGCCCGAATCCCTACAAAAACTGTAAAGAGAGTTGGAAGAAGCATGACAATATTCGCCATAGCAACAGCAAAGGAGGCTTGTGGCAGGGTCGATGCATAGACGATAAAGACCAGGTTAAAAATCGAAGCACCAAAAGCATTGAAGAAACGTGACAAAGTCAAGAGTCGATAAGCTTGATTTCTAAACAATAGTTTCATAGATAATCTCCCTTCTTGTTCAAATACTCAATGAAAATCAAAGAGCAAACTAGGAAGTTAGCCGAAGGCTGTACTTGAGTACGGCAAGGTGAAGCTGACGTGGTTTGAATTTGATTTTCGAAGAGTATAAGTTCTTATGTGAAGTATGACTATAGTATAGCACTTAGAAATTGAAAGGGAAAACTTTTGAATATATGCAATACACAAAATGAGCAAAGAAACGATAGAACTTTTGTAACGACCTGAGAGTAGTCAAAAGTTCTATCGCTTAAATTTTCAAATTATTTTCTTAGTTTGCAGATATTCAACAATCGGTTGTATTTCTGTAGTATTCAGCAGATTTGTTACAACCAAGCATCTCAAAAATATGAACAGCATCTTCCATCTTTTTCTGACCTTCCTTGACTCTACCCTGCTTGCTATCAAGAAGACCTTCAGCCCACAAATAGACAATTCGGAAATAGGTTTCATTTTCCTTGTAGAAATGCTCTTTGATGACACGTTTAAAATAAGAGGCATTGGTAAATTCTTCACACTCAATGCTGGCTAAAAAACCATTCAATAGCATAGTATGAAAAAGGTTTCGATTACTAGACATTTCCATTAAAAAATCGGATTTGCGGACCATTTCTCGTACATATCTAGTAAAAAGAGAAACAGACAAGAACGGAGAACTGACTGAGAACAAATTGAGTTCATAGATTCCCCAAATCTCAGTAGAAAACAAGTAGTCATGAAGGACTTTCCCTTCCTCTGCCGTTAACTCAACCGTTTCATCCATACTCTTCATATAAGACTTGATAATGATGGCATTTAGAATATGTTTCTGTTTGTTTTGAGAATGGGCATGCTTTTGATACTCCTTGCGATATAAGTCCTCAAGAGGTGCTATATTCTTTAAATCCAAAACATCTGTGATTTCTTTTCTCAACTCCGAATCTGTATCATACTGAAAACCTCTCGCCAGAAAGAGGATTTCCTCTACACTAGCAGATATATTTTCTAGGGCAAATAGAAACTTTTCCACCGAAAGCTCACTCTGACCTGTTTCAAATCGGGACAACATGGACGGAGAAAATTGTCCCCCAGTTGCTTGTCTCAGCGAGATATTTCTTGACTCTCGTAATTGTCTAAAGACTTTTCCAATCTGCTCCATAGACTTCTCCTTAATTCGGTGTTTTATTTATGTTATCATATTTTTTCAGAAAATTCATCAAAAACTTGCCAAATTGTCAGAATTATGAGAAAATAGAGGATATTTATCAGGTGGAGGGACTGCTATGAGAGACGATATTAAAATCAATGACCGCGCTTTGGCCTTGCAAGACCAAATTATCGAAAAACTAGAGAAGGTTTTTGATACAGATGTGGAATTGGATGTTTACAATCTAGGACTGATTTATGAAATCAATCTGGACGAAACAGGCCTCTGCAAGATTGTCATGACCTTCACCGACACCGCCTGCGATTGCGCCGAAAGCCTGCCTATTGAAATCGTCGCAGGTCTGAAACAAATCGAGGGTATCGAAGATGTCAAGGTTGAAGTTACCTGGTCGCCTGCCTGGAAGATCACACGAATCAGTCGCTACGGCCGTATTGCCCTTGGACTGCCACCTCGTTAATGAGGCAAATCACTTTTGAAGATAAAAAGAAGCAAGCCGAAGATGGCTTGCTTTTTGATACTCAATGAAAATCAAAGAGCAAACTAGGAAACTAGCCGCAGGCTGTACTTGAGTACGGCAAGGCGACGTTGACGTGGTTTGAAGAGATTTTCGAAGAGTATGAGTTTATTTTTTACCTGACTTGTCCATATTCCAGAAGTCTGTCACGGCTCCACGTGAAGCAGATGATACGATATGGGCATATTTACCGAGAACACCACGGCTGTAAAGTGGTGGCAAGGTTGTTTCTGCCTTACGTTTTTCAAGTTCTTCTTCGGATACGGCCATAGAAATTTCTTTGGTATCTTGGTCAACCGTAACGATATCGCCTGTACGGAGGTAGGCAATCGGTCCACCGTCCTGAGCTTCAGGAGCGATATGTCCAACAACCAGACCATAAGTACCACCAGAGAAGCGTCCGTCTGTCAAGAGGGCAACCTTGTCTCCTTGACCTTTACCAACGATCATGGATGAAAGTGACAGCATCTCAGGCATACCAGGACCACCCTTAGGTCCAACAAAACGAACAACGACAACATCGCCATCAACGATTTCATCTGTCAAGACAGCCTGAATCGCATCTTCTTCTGAGTCAAAGACCTTAGCTGGTCCAACGTGACGACGCACTTTAACACCTGATACTTTGGCAACCGCACCATCAGGGGCAAGATTCCCGTTCAAGATGATAAGCGGACCATCTGCACGTTTTGGATTTTCAAGTGGCATAATGACTTTTTGGCCTGGTGTGAGGTCTGCAAAGTCAGCCAAGTTTTCAGCGACTGTCTTACCAGTACATGTGATACGGTCGCCATGAAGGAAACCATTTGCCAAGAGGTATTTCATAACCGCTGGCACACCACCGACTTCGTAGAGATCTTGGAAGACATACTGACCAGATGGTTTCAAGTCGGCCAAGTGAGGCACACGCTCTTGGATCGTATTGAAGTCCTCAAGTGACAAGTCAACATTGGCCGCATGGGCAATGGCAAGCAAGTGAAGAGTGGCATTGGTTGACCCACCGAGAGCCATGGTTACTGTAATGGCATCTTCAAAGGCTTCACGAGTCAAGATATCTGATGGTTTGAGACCAAGCTCTAGCATCTTAACAACAGCACGTCCTGCTGCTTCGATGTCTTCTTTCTTGTCAGCTGATTCAGCCGGGTGAGATGAAGATCCTGGCAAACTCATCCCTAGAACCTCGATAGCAGTCGCCATGGTATTAGCAGTGTACATACCACCACATCCACCAGGGCCAGGGCAGGCATTACATTCGAGACGCTTCACGTCCTCAGCTGTCATATCACCGTGGTTCCATTTTCCGATTCCCTCAAAGACAGAAACCAAATCGATGTCTTTTCCATCAAGATTTCCCGGTGCAATAGTTCCTCCATAGGCGAAAATAGCTGGGATATCCATATTGGCAATGGCAATCATGGAACCAGGCATGTTCTTGTCACAGCCACCGATAGCAACGAAGGCATCCACGTTGTGACCACCCATAGCCGCCTCGATGGAGTCCGCAATGATATCACGAGATGTCAAAGAGAAACGCATACCAGGCGTTCCCATAGCAATCCCGTCGGCTACCGTGATAGTTCCAAACTGCACAGGCCAAGCGCCTGCGGATTTGACACCTTCTTTCGCCAATTTCCCAAAATCATGCAAGTGAATGTTACATGGTGTGTTTTCCGCCCAAGTCGAAATCACTCCCACAATCGGTGTTTCAAAGTCCTTATCTGTCATTCCAGTCGCCCGAAGCATAGCACGGTTTGGTGATTTCACCATGCTGTCATAGATACTACTGCGGTGACGTTTCTCTAATTCTGTCATTATGTTCCCTCCCATTTCAGTTTTTACCATTATAGCACATTTTAAAGGCAATGAACAGAAGGAAATTCTTGAATTTTCAGAAAATTTCGATTACTAGCTTCTAATTTTTTCATCTTTTTTTGTCAAGTAACTTTACTTTACAAAAAAAATGTGTTATCCTAGTATGGTTGATGAAAATCAGTAGATTGAATCGAATTTAAATACCTAAAGGAGAAAAGAAAATGGCAGTACCTGCACGTCGCACGTCAAAAGCGAAGAAAAACAAACGTCGTACACACTACAAAGTAACAGCTCCATCTGTAAACTTTGACGAAACTACTGGAGATTACTCACGTTCTCACCGTGTATCACTTAAAGGATACTACAAAGGACGTAAAATCGCTAAAGCTGCATCAGCTGAATAATAGAAGGGAGATACCATGCGCGTAAATATTACACTTGAACACAAAGAATCTGGTGAACGCTTGTACCTTACTTCTAAAAACAAACGTAACACTCCAGACCGTCTTCAATTGAAGAAATACTCACCAAAACTTCGCAAACACGTTGTGTTTACAGAAGTTAAGTAAGCATTCAATACGAATCAATACATAAGAAAAACGCTGATTTCAAGCGTTTTTTCTTTTTGTTAATTTCAGTACATTGCAATATAAATCATTCGAATCACTACCTTTTTCACTACCTTTTTAGAAATAAGAATAATGATTCGGATATTTAAAAAAGAGGAACTTTAGTGTGAAGCTCCTCTTTTTTATTTGTTCTTTTACTTATAAATCGTATGACCTGGTTTGAGAGAGAAGTATTTCACTATATATTAAAATCATTTTATTAAAGGATTTTGTAAGACTACTATACCTTAAAAATTTGAAATTTTTTTACTATGATTAATTGAAAAAGGGAAATATACATCCTATCATACATTAATTAATCTCAAATAACAAATCTGCCCTCTAATTATCTATTCTTCATCAGTTTACTTCACTTCAATATTTCCTTAGAATAAATAGATATTTTCATTTTCTAATATCACTTTAATACTACTTAATTCTTTTTCAATTTTATATTTACTATCTTCTTTAAAATCATAAAGCGATACTGATCTATTCACATAACTACATAATAGCAATCTGACAACAAAATATCTATCCAAGCTGAAATTACTTCTAGTTCCATCTTCTCCAAGCTTCATAAATTCTTCATACATGTTTTCATCAAACGGTTTAAATATTGAGTCCCACATCCATTTAATAAATTCTTCAGAAATAAAATGGGACACCTTTGAATCTTTAGATAACTCACACAAAAATTCTGATTGTCTTAAATCTTCGATGTTTTCTTCCAAATATTGTCTATTAATAGATTTTTTCCATATTTTAAATTCTTCAATCTTCATTACTTCTTTACCCGATCGTTCTGAATAAGCTAAACAGAAAGTCAATACTAAAATAATATCCTCAAATTTCATAAACATCAAAAGATAGTCTAAAGCATTATTATCCATCAAATATTCGGTAGATTCTCCACTCAATAAAATATTTTTACTACGATTAATTCGTTCATTCTTGAGATATTCTGGCATGTACTTATCACTCATCATTTTTGAGAATGAATTAATAAAATCGCTATCTTTATACTTCCTATCAATAGTCCGTGTGAATAGAATTGAAAAAATAGATGAAAAATACTTGCTGTTTTTTCCTTTTTTATCAATTTCCTCCAAAACATTCAATAAATTTTTCAAATCTTTAAGATCTTTCAACTGATTTAAAAAGTTAATATCTTCTACTTTTTCTATCATTACTAAATATATTCTATAAATACAATAATTTCTTTTTATATTATCTTGATCTGATTTATGAACTCGAGACGGCAATCGAACACCTTTTGTATCTTCATTACAGATTTTCCAAAATATCTCTTGATAATCTTCGTTCTCATAAAAGTCATTTTCTATATCAAGCAATTTCCAGAAATCTGTTATTGCAAGATTTAGAATTTCTGTAGGCATTACCTTTAAATGATTCAAGGTATTCCACTTGTATATATAATACCAGTAAATAATGTTTAGATTTCTTTCATGAAAAATAGCATGAATTATATATCTTATTTTTTTATTTTCTTCAGTTTTATAATACTTCTTTATTCTTTTTATTAAAACGTCTATTTTTTTTGATTCACAATTAAATGCCAGATTATAGAACTGATGTAATTCTTCCTCATCTGAACTAACTTCTGCACCTCTATTTATAATGTAATCAATTCCTCTTTCAATTTTAAATTGTAAATCATCCTCTAATCCTACTATAGTTTTAAAGCTAAAAATGTTATTGAATAGTTTTTTAAAAGACTGTTCAATTTCTTTTCCTATTTTTATTTTTTCATATAAATCAGTAGTCTTATATAAATAACTTTGTGAAAAGGCTTTACTAGATAATGCTACTGATTCTATCAAAAGCGCTGTACAATAAGTTGAAACGACTACAAAGCCAGAAATCCAAATCACTTTGATATATTCGATATTTTCATTCATACTCTTAAATACATTATTAAATATTCCGATATTGAATTCTAACTTTGAACAGATAACAATTATTGGAAAACCAGCTATTAGCCAAAATAGAAGGCTAACAGGAAGTTCATTAAATCTTTTTAACCAGAAATTATCATGGAATTTTAATTTTTTAATATTATAACCTAAATAGAAATTATCTTTATTATCTATATCAACTGTCTGTTTCTCTAGAAAATTTGATATAAATATCATTATTGATACTAAACCAGCTGACATCAAAAACATGTCTTTGCCAGTTAATTGAATCGAAATATTTCCCATTATTAAGCTCGAAAATAACACTATCATCCAAATCGAAATATTTTTTATTGGATGTATTACAATTTCAATAATAAAGAAAAATAACTCTAAAATTTTTCTTAAACAAAATTTTAGTACAACTAATAATTTATCAATTAAAATATCCATCTTACTTTACTATCCCCCTAAAGAACTATTATATTTGCCATTAATATTAAATGAGCATTCTTAAAAAAACAAAAACTACTATTTATAAGTCTTATAAGTCTGAGAAACAAGCACCTTTATTATATCATAACAAACATATATTTTTTGCATTAAATCTACAAACTCATAAAACTGTAACTATTATTCTTAGGTTTCCGAAAAATAAGTATTGTTCGGAAAGTTAATAAAATTTTTGGACTTGAACTAAGAACACTATAATATGACTGGAAACTGCCAAAATCAGTTGCTTTAAAACGATAATTGATACGATTATATCAATATTTCAAATCTTTTTGCAAAGTACTTTTTATAGGTTTACACTTAAAATAATTGTTGAGTTATATAGAAACCTTTTAGATAAAGACTGAGTGCTTTTAGAGTATAATATAGTTATGTAGAGTTAAAAAGAATTGAGGAAAGTAATATTGGCTAAATCTCACATATCAGAATTATTACCAACTAAGTATAGAAAACGTCATCAATTAATGCTATATTTGTATGATATACTAGTTGATATGTTGGTTAAAGCTGATAAATATCAATTATCAAGCCTATCTTTTAGATTTACTAAAGAGATAGATGGTGAAATTGACTTATTTGATGAACTAGATAGGCAAAAAGATTTAGATATTTCTGAATATGTATATATACCTCACATCTTTTTTTCAATTTTACGTGATTTAAATTACTATCTATTTGAATCTCTGAGTTGTATAGAGAGAGGAAAAGTTACTGTTGCATTTTCTCTCGCTAGGAAACCTTTTCAAGATAATTTATTTTATTTAAGTTGGATATTGGTTCAACCACATGATTTTTTAGAAAAAATACAATATGGATCCCCTAGGGAATATGACGTAAGTAATTTGAAGGGTAAAAAAGAATTTGTTATTGACCTATTTTTAAAAGCAAAAGAATCGATTCAGTCTGAAAATGATTTTTGGGATTTTAGTAAAGAATTACTTGATCCTGAATTACTATATGACATTATATATAATCGAAAGGGAGAAAATAGTTTAACAAGTGTATTTGATCAATCTATTCATTTGGTGACAAAGAATAAAAATTATCCTACAGAAAAGCGAAATCTTAATTTTATATTTTCCGATGATAAGATTTGGGATGATTTTTGGCATTTGTTCTATGAGAAAACACCCTACATTCTAATTTATTTAGTAGAAGTAGCTATTGCTATATTCGAGAAATATTTTGATATTGATTCCGAAATAGTTATCCTTAACCGGTATATTAGAAATTTAAAGATAATTTTTGCTTTATCTGGAGAAGAAAATAAAGAATTAGAAAGTATTTTTGATTTACTATTTAGTAGTGATAATCTTAGCATGTTTTGTGAAGAGTGTAGAAAACCATATGAGTTCAATACTATTTTAGTAGAGGAATTAAAAGAAGACTATCTGTATACTTGCCAAAACTGTGGCTTGATAGAGCGATTAGGCCAATATTTTGTGAGTGATGAATTACTGAGTAATAAAAGAAAGATTCTGATTGATAACTCGAATGATGAGAATTGGAAGCTGGTCTAATACAATTAAAAGGTAGTGCCGACATAAAAATCATAGTTTAGAAAGTTGTGAAGATTTTTGAAAAGCAATCAGAAAGGATAATATGAAATTTAAAGATTACACTTGGGATAAAGAGTTTGAAATAAAAGGATATTTTTCAGAACGTTCCGATGATATAGTTAGAAAGGATAACTTGAGCGGTATTTTACATTATTCTCCTAGTGAAATTGTATTAGAATTATTTGGTGGATTTGAGGAGGAATCAGGCATTTCATTCGGTTTTGGTAAGAGTTTGGAAAAGATATATGGCTTCTCCAGTAATGGTAATATTTTAATTTTAAATACTTATGGTGAACCAATGGTACATTCCTCATCTCCTGGATTTCCGATAACTAGATATAGAGTAAAAAATTTTAAAATTTACAGTGTATTTTATAATGAGCTCGGAAATTTTGATTATAGTTCTGAGGCCTTTAAAGATTTAATTAATGAATTAGATTCTGAAAAAATCAAGGAATATAAATTTAGCTTTGAACATATTGAGGAATGGATTGAAAAATCATTGGTAACTGTTAAATATAGAGAAAATCAAACTATTTTTGAAAGTGCAGTAAGTGAATATCAACCAACAAAAGTGTTAATAAGATCACTAAGAATGAACTTTGAAGATGTGGCAATACTCCATTCTTCATATACAACTACGTCATTTACCAGTGATTATTTTATTAAACTTACTTCAGCTGATTTGAATATAAGATATTTTGATGAATTTTATCAAGCTTCACATAAGTTTAAGGAATTTATTGAGATTTTATCAAGTATACCATTGTCTTTTACTAATATTGAATTTCTTGTTCTTTATAAAATGATAGATGGTAAGCGTATGCCACTTATAAAAGGTAAATTCTTTGTTCAGCATTCTAGAAAATCCCAAAAATGGAAATCGTATTCTCAGCAAGATATTTCTTTGAGGACATTAGAAGATAATTTTGAACATATTTTAAATCATTGGTTTGATAAATCTGAGGAACTTGAATTTATAGTGAGACAATTTTCAAAAAATCTTCATGGTGATTTATACTTGGAAGATCAGTTGGTTGATGCTATTAGAAATTTAGAAGTTTACTCTAGGAATTTTAAGAATTTTAAAATTCCGAAATGTTTATCTGATGTTGAAGAAAAAGCTAGACAATCTTTGTTTGACTTTATAAACACACATCTTTTAGAAGAAGTGAGAAGAAAATTTAGAAATAAATTGAAATTTAATCAAAAAGAGCCTAATCTTTCCGAACGTTTAAAAAATTTATTCGATTCAATTGATGAGCTTAATCTGTCTAAAATTTTTTCGAATCGTGAGAGAGAACAACTAATAATAAAATTAATTCAAACACGGAATTACTATACTCATGGGAATTCGAAAGATAACTATCCAGAAATGATAACAGATATCAGTGAGATGTATGAAACAAAGTTGCTTCTTCAAGAAGTTTTGAGATACTATATTTATCAAGAATTGGATATGAAATATAAATATAAAAATTTCTAAAAGCCAAGCCATTAGCTCAATGTTTTCTGTTTTTAATTATAAATACAAAACTAAAATCCTTGGAGAAGATATTCATCTAACTTTTAGGATGTTTTAATGAAAATTGGAACAATTGACACAGTTTTTGCGACTTTGGTCGCTTATAAATATGGCTACAAACTGACAGGGGCAGTTACCTAAAAATGTTAATCAATACGATTATATCAACATTCTCATTTCCATTAATGTTTGACAAAAGATTTTGTGGAAAATCTAGATGTTGTTTTCTACTCTAATTATTTTTCTAAAACTGGGGAAAAACTGATATAATAAGCTTTGTGGTGCATTATATTAATACTTACAGAACCGAACTATTCCCCTATTTAAAAAATATTGATTCAAATTTTATGAAATTAAAAAGTAGATATCGTTCTGAAAATCCTTGATATTACGCTGTTTTTAATCCAACTGAAACCCATACTTTCCAAACCAGGCTTGAAAAAAGCTCGTAAAGCATCACAATTTAGTAAACGTTAAAACTTATTTAAACTTATTGAAAGCATTTCGTATCAAAAATACGGGATGCTTTTTCTGTTCACCCCAAATTTTTGTAACTAGGTGATACTTGAAATTAATACAAATTTGGTTGTTTTTGATAAATCTAAGCAACACTACATGATGAAGTGAAAGGGGATGAATCTTTGATAGTATTCACTTATTGTGAAATATGATATATTTATTAATTAGATGGATGAATACTTCTAGAGTTAAATATAGTATAATAGGGACATACTTTTTGGTTTATTTTTGTTTGTAGTCGGATTATGAAAGAATATCCAATATTATGCGATAAGATAGAATGTTACAAAAAAGAAAGGGGATGCAATCCGATGAAGAAAGACAGATTAATTGTATTGACAGATGCTGTTCTAGCAATTATTATGACCATCTTGGTTTTAGAGTTAGAAAAACCAACAACACCAAGTCTTGAAGCTTTTTGGGATTTACGGCAAAATTTCTTTGCTTGTTTTCTTTCCTTTTTCTGGTTGGGATCGTTATGGATGGCACTAAACACATTATGGGAAAAGGTTGAGAAAATTTCCTCAGAAATTATTTGGTGGAATTTGTTTCTACTCTTGGAGCGGCAGGAGTTCTCTTTGGAGAATTTCATGCCATCCAAGATACCAGTCTGAATGATGTGGTGGACCGGATCTATATAAATGTCAAGGATTTACCGTTTCAGTCCTTGGGAGCTTTAGCTAATATCCTGTCTGATATTAAGAAGGGACTGATTCAAGACAGTCATATCTGGTCTTTCTTCCAGTCATTTTTCAAACAATATCAGTTGATAATCAGCTTAAATCAGATCTATCAGTTTGTCTATCTTTCTCTGATGGAGATCATGTCCTATCTTCACTTTGATTATTGGAAAAAAACGGCTCGGTCAGGAGCTAGTATGAATAAGGAGAACAAATGAAACGTTTAAAAATGTTATGGCATATTATGCAGGTTACGGGTTTTACTCGGTTTGCTCTGAGTTTTGTGACCTTTGTTTTTGGGTCAGGAGGCGTGCTTTTCCTAGTTGAACCTGCTATCACAAATTACGGAGACGGTCTTTGGTATGCTTTTGTGACTTCGACGACTGTCGGCTACGGGGATCTCCTAGCTGTGACCTTGATTGGAAGGATTACCAGTGTCTTCTTGACGATTTATGGGCTCATATTTTTTGGCTGTTTATCAGCTGTTATTTTTAATTATTATACCAATTTAAATAAGGAAAGAGGAGAGGACAAATGACTGCCAATTATTCAACACGGGAATACCGTGAGAAATTATACGATGACCTTCATGTTCGATTGAGAGATACAGCGATTTTGATGTGTGCAATTTTTATTGCCTCTATCGGACTAAATATGAATTCAACAGCTGTCATTATAGGAGCCATGTTGATTTCCCCTCTTATGACATCGATTGTTGGACTAGGATTCGGTTTAGCTATTTTTGATACGCGTTT
>NZ_JAUONR010000012.1:0-43158 GCF_030546305.1 Streptococcus sp. GP0011
TAGGCACATGGGAATTTACAGCAAGCCCGGTTCCAACAGTGACTCATAAAGCAGTTCACGAGTTTGTCAGCGGAACTCCAGGCAAAGAACTTCCACAAGAAGTGAAAACCTTGCTTCCAGCAGATCAAACAGACTTGAAGGACGGCAGCCAAGTAACTCCAACTCAACCAAGTCAAACGGAAGTGAAGACAACAGAAGGCACATGGAGCTTCAAGTCCTACGACAAGACATCGGAAACAATTAATGGATCAGATGTTAAGTTTGTAGGCACATGGGAATTTACAGCAAGCCCGGTTCCAACAGTGACTCATAAAGCAGTTCACGAGTTTGTCAGCGGAACTTCAGGCAAAGAACTTCCACAAGAAGTGAAAACCTTGCTTCCAGCAGACCAAACAGACTTGAAGGACGGCAGCCAAGTAACTCCAACTCAACCAAGTCAAACAGAAGTTAAGACAGCAGAAGGCACATGGAGCTTCAAGTCTTATGACAAGACATCTGAAATCATCAATGGAGCAGACGCACACTTCGTAGGCACCTGGGAATTCACTCCGGCGCCAACTTACAAGGCAACACATGAATTTGTAAGCGGAACGCCAGGAAAAGAACTTCCGCAAGAAGTGAAAACCTTGCTTCCGGCAGACCAAACAAACTTGAAAGATGGAAGTCAAGCAACACCAACGCAACCAAGTCAAACAGAGGTTAAGACTGCAGAAGGCACATGGAGCTTTAAGTCCTATGACAAAGCATCAGAAACCATCAATGGAGCGGATGCCCACTTCGTCGGTACTTGGGAATTTACCCCGGCACCAAATAAAAATTCTGGAAATAATAGCCAACCAGAAGAAGGAAGTAGTCAAACTAAGGCCTTGTTACCAAACACAGGCTCTGCAGTATCTGGTCTTCTTTCAATCATCGGTCTTGCCTTTGCAAGCCTAGCAGTTTTTGTCCTTCGCAAGAAAGACTAAGTCACTCTTAGTAAATGAGAGATTAACTGCTTAATTTCGTAGTATAAGAAGAGAGAACGAGAAATCGTTCTCTCTTTTTCTTGCATTTTATATCGAGATGTGATATAGTTTATATAACGAGGTGCGATATATCAAACTAAATAGGAGGTGTGATTAAATGGAATTAACAGATAAGATCAGGCGTGTTTACCTTCCCATGACTGAAACAGGTTTTTATATCTTGTTTTGTTTACAGAAGGAGAACCATGGATATGGTATCACACAAAAGGTCAAGGAAATGACAGATTCGCAAGTTTCGATTAGTCCTGGAACTATGTATGGGACCTTGTCAAAGATGGAAAAGGATGGCTTGATTTCCTTTGTCCGAGAAGAGGAAAAACGTAAAATCTATCAGATCACAGACTTGGGACGAAAAGTTTTAGATATTGAATTGAAACGTATTGAACGGCTCTACAGAAATAGTCGGGAGGAAGGATGATGGAAAAGAAAATTGTTTACCGAATTTTTACAATTGCGGATTATGAGAGTGAGGCTCTATACTTTAGAGAAATGCATGCTGAGGGCTGGAAACTTAGGAAAGTAAGCTATTCTATCTTATTGTTTGTAGTCAAGTATACCTTTGAAAAGTGTCAGCCTGAGCAGGTGTCTTATCAGTTGGATTTTTACCCGATGGAAAAATCAGAGAGATCCTCCTATTTACAACTATTTAAAGATTGTGGTTGGGAGCATATTACAGACTTTAATAGTTTTTCCTATTTTAGAAAAGCACATTCTGAAATTGAATCGGATGCAGAGTTTGAAATTTATAACGATGCTACTGGGAAGTTAGCTATGGTTAATCGCATTTTAAGACTGCGATTAGTACCTGTTTTACTTTTGCTAGCCATACATATACCATTCTTACTTAAATTGCTCAATAGAAGTAATGCGTATGGTCTATGGAGTTTTCTTGCGGTCGGGCTAGATGTTTTCTGGTCTTTAATCCTTTTGTTAATAGTTGCCTATATTAGCTGGAAGTTATGGCATAAAAAGAAGGAATTATCAGATTTATGATAGGCTAGGTATGCTCAAAATTGGAGGGGAAGTCATGATCAATAAAAAGCAATTTCGGATTTTTACAATAGTTGATTCGGACAAGGAAGAAGAATATTTACATGAGATGCACTTGAAAGGTTGGAGATATAGAACTAACCGTTTTGGTTTTTTCTATTTTGACCAATGTCAATCGGACGATGTTATCTACCGTATCCATGATTCTAGATTTCTTAAAAAGTATAAGCATGAACTACAAGATTTTAGAAATAGCGGTTGGGAATTGATAGAAACAGGTTTTTGTTCAATTCTTCGTAAACCAACTTCTGATATCCTTTCAGAGGAGAAAGTCTATATGAGTAAGGGTCTCAGATGGGAAGTTATGCGGTCTAGACTTCGTTCCTGTATAGCCACTTTTTCAGGTGGTCTTGTTGTTTGCATGAGTTTGTATCGAGAAAACTTGTCTCGGTCTTTCTTTATTATTTTCTTTTTATACGCTTGCTTAATTTCTTATCTAATCTATGGTTTTTTCAGACTTAAAAAGAAATACCAAGTAGATGAGAAGTAAGTTTCTAGGTCTTCAGACTGATTTTTAGCACTCTTGGCAAAAGAGTGCTAATTTTTTGAGTTTTTGTCTTGACATTCTCTTCTAAGGGTGTATAATAGAATCATGAGTTAGCACTTGGATGTGTCGAGTGCTAATCGATTGGACAGAGAGGAGTGATGAGATGGTTACAGAGCGTCAGCAGGATATTTTAAATCTGATTATTGACATCTTTACCAAAACGCACGAACCTGTCGGATCCAAGGCGCTTCAAGAGTCTATTAACTCTAGTAGTGCTACCATTCGTAATGACATGGCGGCTCTAGAGAAGCAGGGTTTGCTTGAGAAGGCTCATACCTCAAGCGGTCGGATGCCAAGTGTTGCCGGTTTTCAGTACTATGTGAAACACTCGCTGGCTTTTGACCGACTGGCTGAAAATGAGGTATACGAGATTGTCAAAGCCTTTGATCAGGAGTTCTTCAAATTGGAGGATATTCTGCAAGAAGCTGCTAATCTACTGACAGACCTGAGTGACTGCACGGTAGTAGCACTGGATGTTGAACCGAGCAAGCAACGGTTAACAGCCTTTGATATCGTTGTTTTGGGGCAACATACAGCTTTGGCAGTATTTACCCTAGACGAGTCCCGAACAGTTACCAGTCAATTTCTGATTCCAAGGAACTTCTTGCAGGAAGATTTGCTGAAACTGAAGATCATCATTCAAGAACGTTTCCTCGGTCATACAGTTTTAGATATTCACTACAAGATTCGGACAGAGATTCCGCAGATTATCCAGCGTTACTTCACAACTACGGACAATGTCATGGATCTCTTTGAACACATTTTTAAAGAAATGTTCAACGAAAATATTGTGGTGTCGGGAAAAGTCAATCTCTTGAATTTTGCCAATCTAGCAGCCTATCAGTTCTTTGATCATCCACAAAAGGTGGCTCTGGAGATTCGTGAAGGTCTGCATGAAGATCAAATGCAAAATGTCCGTGTTGCAGACAGTCAGGAATCCTGTCTAGCTGATTTGGCGGTGATTAGCAGTAAGTTCCTCATTCCTTATCGGGGTTTTGGAATTCTAGCGATTATCGGTCCGGTCAATCTGGATTACCAGCAATTGGTCAACCAAGTCAATGTGGTCAATCGTGTTTTGACAATGAAGTTGACATATTTTTACCGCTATCTCAGCAGTAATCATTACGAAGTAAATTAATTTTGAAATCATTAAAGGAGGCGAAAATGGCCCAAGATAAGAAAAATGAAGAAATAAAAGAAGAGGAAGTTGTGGAAACAACAGAAGAAACAACCCCTGAGAAGTCTGAGTTGGAATTGGCAAATGAACGTGCGGATGAGTTCGAAAACAAATACCTTCGCGCTCATGCAGAAATGCAAAATATTCAACGCCGTGCCAATGAAGAACGTCAAAACTTGCAACGTTATCGTAGCCAAGATCTGGCAAAAGCAATCTTACCATCGCTTGACAACTTAGAACGTGCACTAGCAGTTGAAGGTTTGACAGACGATGTCAAAAAAGGATTGGAGATGGTGCAAGAGAGCTTGAATCACGCTTTGAAAGAAGAAGGAATCGAAGAAATCACAGCTGACGGCGAATTTGACCATAACTATCACATGGCCATCCAAACTCTCCCAGCAGACGATGAACACCCAGCAGATACCATCGCTCAAGTCTTCCAAAAAGGCTACAAACTCCATGACCGCATTCTACGCCCAGCCATGGTGGTAGTCTATAACTAGGCAATAGAGCTTAAAAATTTTGTCCGAAATGACAATAAACTATGAAGAAAGATAAAAAATTATTCAGCTTTGCAATAGTGAGCGAAGCGAACCATTGGCGATACTCTTCGCCGTGGCGTTATTTGCGCAAACTTTGAGACCTTAGGCTCAAAGTTTAGTCAAAGAGATTGATAAAGTCAAGCTCTGACGGCGCCGCCACCTAAGAAGAGTATCAAAAAGAAAAATAGAATATAAAATTTAAGGAGAAAAACACATGTCTAAAATTATCGGTATTGACTTAGGTACAACAAACTCAGCAGTTGCAGTTCTTGAAGGAACTGAAAGCAAAATCATCGCAAACCCAGAAGGAAACCGTACAACTCCATCTGTAGTATCATTCAAAAACGGAGAAATCATCGTTGGTGATGCCGCAAAACGTCAAGCAGTTACAAACCCAGATACAGTTATCTCTATCAAATCTAAGATGGGAACTTCAGAAAAAGTTTCTGCTAACGGAAAAGAATATACTCCACAAGAAATCTCAGCTATGATCCTTCAATACTTGAAAGGTTACGCTGAAGAATACCTTGGTGAAAAAGTAACCAAAGCAGTTATCACAGTCCCAGCTTATTTCAACGATGCTCAACGTCAAGCAACTAAAGACGCTGGTAAAATCGCTGGTCTTGAAGTAGAACGTATCGTCAACGAACCAACAGCAGCGGCCCTTGCTTACGGTTTGGACAAGACTGACAAAGAAGAAAAAATCTTGGTATTCGACCTTGGTGGTGGTACATTCGACGTATCTATCCTTGAATTGGGTGACGGTGTCTTCGATGTATTGTCAACTGCAGGGGACAACAAACTCGGTGGTGACGACTTTGACCAAAAAATCATCGACCACTTGGTAGCAGAATTCAAGAAAGAAAACGGTATTGACTTGTCTACTGACAAGATGGCAATGCAACGTTTGAAAGATGCAGCTGAAAAAGCTAAGAAAGATCTTTCTGGTGTAACTTCAACACAAATCAGCTTGCCATTCATCACTGCTGGTGAAGCTGGACCTCTTCACTTGGAAATGACCTTGACTCGTGCGAAATTTGATGATTTGACTCGTGACCTTGTTGAACGTACAAAAGTTCCAGTGCGTCAAGCTCTTTCAGATGCAGGTTTGAGCTTGTCAGAAATCGACGAAGTGATCCTTGTTGGTGGTTCAACTCGTATCCCTGCTGTTGTTGAAGCTGTTAAGGCTGAAACTGGTAAAGAACCAAACAAATCAGTAAACCCTGATGAAGTTGTCGCTATGGGTGCTGCGATCCAAGGTGGTGTGATCACTGGTGATGTTAAAGACGTTGTCCTTCTTGACGTAACTCCATTGTCACTTGGTATCGAAACAATGGGTGGTGTCTTCACAAAACTTATCGACCGCAACACTACTATTCCAACATCTAAATCACAAGTCTTCTCAACTGCAGCGGACAACCAACCAGCCGTTGATATCCACGTTCTTCAAGGTGAACGCCCAATGGCAGCAGATAACAAGACTCTTGGACGTTTCCAATTGACAGATATCCCAGCTGCACCTCGTGGAATTCCTCAAATCGAAGTAACATTTGACATTGACAAGAACGGTATCGTATCTGTTAAGGCTAAAGATCTTGGAACTCAAAAAGAACAAACAATTGTTATCCAATCTAACTCAGGTTTGACAGATGAAGAAATCGACCGCATGATGAAAGATGCAGAAGCTAACGCTGAAGCAGATAAGAAACGTAAAGAAGAAGTAGACCTTCGTAACGAAGTAGACCAAGCAATCTTTGCGACTGAAAAGACAATCAAGGAAACTGAAGGAAAAGGCTTCGATGCAGAACGTGATTCTGCCCAAGCTGCTCTTGATGACCTTAAGAAAGCGCAAGAAGACAACAACTTGGACGAAATGAAAGCAAAACTCGAAGCATTGAACGAAAAAGCTCAAGGACTTGCTGTTAAACTCTACGAACAAGCCGCAGCAGCACAACAAGCTCAAGCAGGAGCAGAAGGCGCACAAGCAACAGGAAACGCAGGCGATGACGTCGTAGACGGAGAGTTTACGGAAAAATAAGATGCAAAGCCCGTAAAAACCTCACAGTGAAAATAGGAAATCTGACGCAGAAACTTTAGTTTCTAGGAAGATTTGTCTTTTTCACCAAGAGGTTAGGGCGTGCTCGATTTAGCATTACTAGTTTGATTTTTAAAACTTGAACGTCGTAATGATAAGAAGAAATCCAGAGGTTGCAACCCAGCCTCTGTTTTTCGGTAAGAAAGAAATTGGAATGCAAATTTCCGGTTCTTTCTTACACTAAGTTAGAAAGGAATTGAACCCGACCTAAATCGTGGTTTCGTTCCGTAATATTAACAGAAAGGAATAAGGGTGTTCGTAATTGAACTCGAGCGGAAAGCTTGGAAATTAGATAAACCTCCTAAGAAATCAGGATTTCTTGTCGGTTTCCTAAATTTCAGTCGCTTTCTGTTCGCTCTTAGTATCTTGTATGAACAATACTGAATTTTATGATCGTCTGGGGGTGTCAAAAAACGCTTCGGCAGACGAGATCAAAAAGGCTTATCGTAAGCTTTCCAAAAAATACCACCCAGATATTAACAAGGAGCCTGGCGCTGAGGAAAAATACAAGGAAGTTCAAGAAGCCTATGAGACTTTAAGTGACGACCAAAAACGTGCAGCCTACGACCAGTATGGTGCTGCAGGTGCCAACGGTGGCTTTGGTGGTGCTGGCGGTTTTGGTGGCTTTGACGGAGCAGGTGGATTCGGTGGTTTTGAAGATATCTTCTCAAGTTTTTTCGGGGGGGGTGGAGCTTCACGCAATCCAAACGCTCCTCGTCAAGGGGATGACCTCCAGTACCGTGTGAACTTGACCTTTGAAGAAGCTATCTTCGGAACAGAAAAAGAAGTTAAGTACAACCGTGAAGCCAGCTGTCGTACATGTAATGGATCTGGTGCTAAGCCAGGGACAAGTCCAGTCACTTGTGGACGCTGTCATGGTGCTGGTGTTATTAACGTTGATACGCAGACTCCTCTTGGTATGATGCGCCGTCAAGTAACTTGTGATGTCTGTCATGGTCGCGGAAAAGAAATTAAAGATCCATGTACAACTTGTCACGGAACAGGTCATGAAAAACAAGCTCATAGCGTACATGTGAAGATCCCTGCTGGTGTGGAAACAGGCCAACAAATCCGCCTAGCTGGTCAAGGTGAAGCAGGCTTTAACGGTGGACCTTATGGTGACTTGTATGTAGTAGTTTCTGTGGAAGCTAGCGATAAGTTTGAACGTGAAGGAACAACTATTTTCTACAAGTTAAATCTTAATATTGTCCAAGCTACTCTTGGAGATACTGTGGAAATTCCAACCGTGCATGGAGATGTTGAATTGGTTATCCCAGAAGGAACTCAGACTGGCAAGAAATTCCGTCTGCGTGGCAAGGGAGCACCGAGCCTTCGTGGCGGTGCCGTTGGTGACCAATACGTTACTGTCAATGTCGTGACTCCGACAGGTTTGAACGACCGCCAAAAAGCAGCGCTTAAAGAGTTCGCAGCTGCAGGTGACTTGAAAGTCAATCCAAAGAAAAAAGGCTTCTTTGACCATATAAAAGATGCCTTTGAAGGAGAATAAAGTAAAAAGAGCCGGCGGGCTCTTTTTAAAGCGTAAACAAGCTATATCCCATCAACTATACACCACAATTGAGACAACTCATTCACCATTTCATAACTAATACTCTTCGAGAATCTCTTCAAACCGCGTCAACGTCGCCTTGCCGTACTCCAGTATAGTCTGCGGCTAGTTTCCTAGTTTGCTCTTTGATTTTCATTGAGTATAAATCAAATACTTTCCCAGACTTTTCGCTGTAATGAAAACACCTGAAACCGATTGATTTCAGGTGTCCGGACACTTTGAGGCCTAGGCTCAAAGTTTAGGTATGGAGCTTCGAAGAAGGTCGCTACTGTTCGTCATTACTTAAGGAAAGTCTTAAAAAATCTATAAACTAAAAAGAGCCATCGGGCTCTTTTTACTTATCCTCATGCTCCTGTGTTTCTTTTATCACAGCTAGTCTAGTCTGGAAATCTTTTTCCAAGACTTTGAACTTGTAGGTCAAATCTTTTTGGTATTCCTTGATAAGGGCTTTTTGTTGGTCGATGATTTGTAGGCTGTTTTGGATGATATCCAAATCAGCCTTGATAGCTTCGACGCGGTCAGTTGTATCTAGAACTTCATCCTGAATGGCTTGGCGATTTTTCACGACAAAATAACTTCCAGCTGCAGCTCCTGCAAATAGCAATAGATTGGATAGTTTCATGGCATCTCCTTAAGCGTTTTTAATGGTTTCAGCGACTTGGGCAAGTTTGTCAAAGTCAGGTTCGTGGGCGATAAAGTCAATCTTGAGGTCATCTTCTGCACCGTAGCGAGGTACGAGATGCACATGGGTATGAAAGACTGTTTGACCAGCAACTTCCTCACAGTTGGCGATGATGTTCATACCAGCAGCCTTGGTAGCTTTCATGACTTTTTGAGCCACTGTTGGTACCTGGGCAAAGAGTTGGCTGGCGCTGGCAGCATCCATTTCTAAAAGATTGCGATAGTGCTCTTTGGGTACAATGAGGGTGTGTCCAGGCGTTACTTGAGAGATATCAAGGAAGGCAAGAATCTGCTCATCCTCGTATACTTTGGAAGCAGGAATCTCCCCTGCGATGATCTTACAAAAAATGCAATCTGACATAAAATCCACCTCTACTGTATTGAATTTTGATATAATATAGCTACATTATACCAGATTCGGAGAAAATATGTTAGAAATTAAAAACCTGACAGGAGGCTATGTTCACGTTCCTGTCTTGAAAGATGTGTCCTTTACAGTTGAAAGTGGGCAGTTGGTCGGTTTGATTGGGCTCAACGGTGCTGGAAAATCAACGACTATCAATGAGATTATCGGTCTTTTGACGCCTTACAGTGGGGAAATCAAGATTAATGGTTTGACCCTGCGAGAAGATGCAACCAACTATCGCAAGCAGATTGGCTATATCCCTGAGACCCCTAGCTTGTATGAAGAACTGACCCTCAGAGAGCATATCGAGACGGTTGCCATGGCCTATGGTATTGAGCAAAAAGTGGCTTTTGAGCGAGTAGAATCTTTGTTAAAAATGTTCCGTTTGGACCAAAAATTAGACTGGTTCCCAGTGCATTTTTCCAAAGGGATGAAGCAGAAGGTCATGATTATCTGTGCATTTGTGGTAGATCCGAGTCTTTTCATCGTTGATGAGCCTTTTCTTGGGCTCGATCCGCTGGCGATTGCCGACTTGATTCAGCTTTTGGAAGTAGAAAAGCAAAAAGGCAAGTCCATTCTCATGAGTACCCATGTTCTGGACTCGGCAGAAAAGATGTGTGATGCCTTTGTCATCCTCCACAAGGGGGAGGTGCGAGCTCAGGGGAACCTCCAGCAACTCCGCGAAGCCTTTGACATGCCTCAAGCGAGTTTGAATGATATTTACTTGGCTCTGACCAAAGAGGAGGACCGATGAAAGACTTGTTTTTAAAGCGAAAGCAGGCTTTTCGTAAGGAGTGTGTCGGTTATCTGCGCTATGTTCTCAATGACCACTTTGTCTTGTTCCTGCTAGTTCTTATCGGTTTTCTAGCTTACCAGTACAGTCAACTCCTGCAACATTTTCCTGAAAACCACTGGCCTATCCTCTTGTTTTTGGGGATTGTATCTGCCTTGCTTATGGCTTGGGGAGGAATCGCGACCTACATGGAAGGACCTGACAAGCTCTTTCTCTTAGTCGGTGAAGAGGAGGTTAAGTCCCACCTCAAAGGGCAGACAGTGCGCTCGCTAGTTTTTTGGCTCTTTGTCCAAACCCTTTTCTTGCTTTTATTTGCGCCCTTATTTTTAGCCATGGGTTATGGCTTGCCAGTTTTTCTCATCTATGTGCTTTTACTGGGAGCTGGGAAATATCTCCTCTTTCGCCAAAAAGCTAGTAAATTTTTTACTGATACTGGTCTCGACTGGGACTTTGTCATTGCCCAAGAAAGCAAGCGCAAGCAGGTCTTGCTTCGTTTCTTTGCTCTCTTTACTCAGGTCAAGGGCGTTTCCAATAGTGTCAAACGTCGCGCTTATCTGGATTTTATCCTTAAAGTAGTTCAGAAAGTGCCGAGCAAGATTTGGCAAAATCTCTATCTTCGTTCTTACTTGCGAAATGGAGACCTCTTTGCCCTCAGTCTCCGCCTCCTCTTCCTATCCTTGTTAGCTCTAGTCTTTATCGAGCAAGCTTGGATTGCGACAGCAGTGGTGGTTCTATTTAATTACCTCTTGCTCTTTCAGTTACTGGCCCTCTATCATGCCTTTGATTACCAATACTTGACCCAGCTCTTTCCGCTAGAAAAAGGGGAGAAAGAAAAGGGATTGAAACAGATTGTGCTTGGTGTGGGAAGTGCAGTTCTTTTGCTGGAATTACTAGTCGGAGCAGTGGTTTTTCAAGAAAAAATAGCCTTGTTGGCTCTTGTAGGAGCTAGTCTTTTCCTACAATTGTTTTATTTGCCTTACCAACTAAAAAGATTGGTTGACGAATAGACCAAAAACTAGTAGAATAGTAAGGAAACTTTATACGGAGGAAAGAAATGGACTTGGGTGATAATGAGCTAACGCTAACCCCTATCCCTGGGAAGAGTGGCAAAGCTTATATGGGAAGCTACCCTGATGGGAAGCGCGTCTTTGTAAAAATGAACACCTCTCCAATCCTACCTGGCCTAGCCAGAGAACAAATCGCTCCTCAATTACTATGGACTCGTCGTTTGCCAGATGGCCGTGATATGTGTGCTCAGGAATGGCTGACGGGCAAAATCTTGACCCCTTACGATATGAATCGCAAGCAGATTATCAATATCTTGAACCGCCTTCACCGCTCGCGTCCCTTGATGAAGCAGTTGAGCCGTTTGGGCTATACCATGGAAACACCAGTTGATTTGCTACGTTCTTGGCAGCAAGGAGTTCCAGAAATCTTGAAGCAGAACCACTATTTGAACAGTGTGATTGCTGAGCTAGGTAAGACGGTTCCAGGTTTTAGGGAAGACCATGCAACGATTGTGCATGGGGATCTTCGTCATAGTAATTGGATTGAAACAGAGAGTGGACTCGTTTATCTAGTGGATTGGGACTCGGTTCGTCTGACGGATCGTATGTTTGATGTAGCGCATTTGCTATGCCACTACATTCCGGATCATCAGTGGCGCCAATGGTTGAGAGACTACGGCTATAAGTACAATCAGACAGTGTTAGATAAATTGTATTGGTATGGTCAGTATTCTTACTTGAACCAGATTGCCAAATACTGTGAAAATCAAGATTTAGACAATGTAAACCGGGAGATTTATGCCTTGCGTGTCTTCCGTGATAAGTATGGAAAGAAGAGATGAGAGTTAGAAATCGTAAAGGGGCGACAGAATTACTAGAGGCAAATCCTCAGTATGTAGTCCTCAATCCGTTAGAAGCAAAAGGGAAATGGCGAGACTTGTTTGGAAATGATCATCCTATTCATGTTGAAGTTGGAAGTGGGAAAGGGGCCTTCGTATCCGGAATGGCCAAGCAAAATCCTGACATCAACTACATCGGGATTGATATCCAAAAGTCGGTATTGAGTTATGCCTTGGATAAGGTATTAGAAGTTGGAGTGCCCAACATCAAGTTGCTGTGGGTAGATGGTTCAGATCTGACCGACTACTTTGAAGACGGTGAGATTGATCGTCTCTACCTAAACTTTTCAGATCCCTGGCCTAAAAAACGCCATGAAAAACGTCGTTTGACTTACAAGAGTTTCTTGGATACCTTCAAGCGCATCTTGCCTGAGAATGGGGAAATCCATTTCAAGACAGATAACCGTGGCTTGTTTGAGTACAGCTTGGTAAGCTTTTCTCAGTATGGGATGAAAATCAATGGTGTTTGGCTAGACTTGCATGCCAGTGATTTTGAAGGCAATGTCATGACGGAATATGAGCAAAAATTCTCCAGCAAAGGTCAAGTGATCTACCGAGTTGAGGCAGAATTTTAAGAAATAGCTTGAAAACCAGCAGTTTGAGTGCTAATGCTTTACATAAATTGACAAACGTGCTATACTGATAGTAAGAATATGAGAAAGAGAGGCGGGGAAATATCTTCGCCTCTTGCTTATGAGGAGGTGGACGCAATCGCAACAATCGTAGAATTAGTCAGAGAAGTTGTAGAACCTGTCATCCAAGCGCCTTTCGAGCTCGTGGATATCGAGTATGGAAAGATTGGCAGTGACATGATTCTCAGTATTTTTGTAGATAAACCCGAAGGAATTACCTTGAACGACACGGCAGACCTGACAGAAATCATCAGTCCTGTCCTAGACACTATCAAGCCCGATCCCTTCCCAGAACAATATTTCCTAGAAATCACCAGTCCAGGCTTGGAACGTCCTTTGAAAACCAAGGATGCTGTCGCTGGAGCAGTTGGGAAATACATCCATGTCGGGCTCTACCAAGCCATTGATAAGCAAAAAGTCTTTGAAGGAACCTTGGTATCCTTTGAAGAGGATGAGTTGACTATGGAGTATATGGACAAGACACGTAAGAAAACCGTCCAAATTCCATACAGTTTAGTATCAAAAGCACGTTTAGCAGTAAAACTATAGAAAAGAAAGGATAGCTTTTGAGGATTCAAAAGTAAAAAGAACATGAGTAAAGAAATGCTAGAGGCCTTCCGCATTTTGGAAGAAGACAAGGGAATCAAAAAAGAAGACATCATCGACGCAGTAGTAGAGTCGCTTCGTTCCGCTTATCGCAGACGCTATGGTCAATCTGACAGCGTAGCCATCGACTTCAATGAAAAAACAGGTGATTTTACTGTCTATACTGTCCGTGAAGTGGTTGATGAAGTATTTGATAGCCGTTTGGAAATCAGCTTGAAAGATGCTCTTGCCATTAATTCAGCCTATGAACTTGGTGACAAAATCAAGTTCGAAGAAGCACCAGCTGAGTTTGGTCGTGTAGCAGCCCAGTCTGCTAAACAAACCATCATGGAAAAAATGCGCAAGCAAACACGTGCCATCACTTACAATACTTACAAAGAACATGAACAAGAAATCATGTCTGGTACAGTAGAACGATTTGACAACCGTTTCATTTATGTTAACCTTGGTAGCATCGAAGCCCAATTATCAAAACAAGACCAAATCCCTGGAGAAGTCTTTGCTTCCCACGACCGTATCGAAGTCTACGTTTACAAGGTTGAAGACAACCCTCGTGGTGTCAACGTATTTGTTAGCCGTAGCCATCCAGAAATGATCAAACGCTTGATGGAGCAAGAAATTCCAGAAGTCTACGATGGAACTGTTGAAATCATGAGCGTAGCCCGCGAAGCTGGTGACCGTACGAAAGTTGCTGTTCGTAGCCACAATCCTAACGTGGACGCTATCGGGACAATCGTTGGACGTGGTGGTGCCAATATCAAGAAAATCACCAGCAAATTCCACCCAGCTCGTTACGATGCCAAGAGTGATCGCATGATTCCTGTTGAAGAAAACATCGACGTTATCGAGTGGGTAGCAGATCCAGCTGAGTTTATCTACAATGCTATCGCACCTGCAGAGGTTGACCAAGTTATCTTTGATGAAAATGACAGCAAACGTGCCTTGGTCGTTGTGCCTGATAACAAGCTTTCTCTTGCCATCGGTCGTCGTGGACAAAACGTTCGCTTGGCAGCTCATTTGACAGGTTACCGTATCGATATCAAGTCTGCCAGTGAATTTGAAGCTATGGAAGAAGCAGGTCAAGTGGATTACGCAGCTGCGGACGAATTGATCGAAGAATAAAAGCTGCTAGAGGAGGGAAAGATGAAAACAAGAAAAATCCCTTTGCGCAAGTCTGTTGTATCCAATGAAGTGATTGATAAGCGTGATTTGCTCCGCATTGTCAAGAACAAAGAAGGGCAAGTCTTTATCGATCCGACAGGCAAGGCCAATGGCCGAGGCGCTTATATCAAGCTAGACAATGCAGAAGCCCTAGAGGCCAAAAAGAAGAGAGTCTTTAACCGCAGCTTTAACATGGAAGTGGAAGAAAGCTTTTATGACGAGTTGATCGCCTATGTGGATCACAAAGTGAAAAGAAGAGAGTTAGGACTTGAATAAGCAAAAGATAAGCAATCTCTTGGGACTTGCTCAACGAGCAGGCCGGATCATATCAGGTGAGGAATTGGTGGTTAAAGCTATCCAAGACCAGAAAGCCAAGCTAGTCTTTCTAGCTCATGATGCTGGTCCCAATCTGACCAAGAAGATTCAAGATAAAAGTGACTATTATCAAGTAGAAGTTATAACCGTGTTTTCAACACTGGAATTAAGCATAGCAGTCGGAAAATCGAGAAAGGTTTTGGCTGTGACAGATGCTGGATTTACAAAGAAAATGAGGTCTCTTATGGAATAGAAGAGGAGGACATGATTTGTCTAAGAAAAGATTGTACGAAATCGCAAAAGAACTTGGAAAAGAAAGTAAAGAAGTTGTAGCGCGTGCAAAAGAGTTGGGCTTGGATGTGAAAAGCCACTCATCGAGCGTGGAAGCTGCTGCTGCTGAACAAATCGCAGCTAGCTTTAAATCTGCACCTGCTCCTAAGGCAGAAGCAAAACCTGCAGCACCAAAAGCAAGTGTAGAAAAGAAAGCAGAAAAGTCTGTTTCGGCTAAACCAGCTGCTGCAAAGGAAGAAAGCAAACCAGCTGCACCTGTAGCTCCTAAGGAAGAAAAAGTAGTGGCCGCAAGACCACAGAGTCGAAACTTCAAGGCGGAGCGTGAGGCGCGTGCCAAAGAGCAGGCAGAACGACGCAAACAAAACAAGGGCAACAACCGTGACCAACAACAAAACGGCAACCGTCAGAAAAACGACGGCCGTAATGGTGGCAAAACTGGTCAAGGAAACCGCGACAATCGCCGATTTAACGACCAAGGGAAAAAACCACAAGGTCAAGGAAATCATGACAATGATCGCCGTCAGCAACAAGACTTCCAGCCCAAGCAAGCTGGCCCACGTGTTGACTTTAAAGCCCGTGCAGCAGCCCTAAAAGCAGAGCAAAATGCAGAGTACGCACGCTCAAGCGAGGAGCGCTTCAAACAATCGCAAGCTGCCAAAAAAGCCTTGGCTCAAGCTAATAAACGCAAGGAACCAGAGGAAATCTTTGAAGAAGCTGCTAAGCTAGCTGAACAAACGCAGCCAGTAGTAACAGTAGCTCCTGTAGCGAAAGAAGCGCCGGTGGATACACGTCGTAAAAAACAAGCTCGACCAGACAAAGAACGTGACGATTATGATCACGAAGAAGATGGTCCTAGAAAACAACAAAAGAATCGAAGTAGTCAGAATCAAGTGAGAAATCAAAGAAATAGTAACTGGAATAACAACAAGAAAAATAAAAAAGGGAACAAGCAAAACAACCGTAACCAGACTCCAAAACCTGTTACAGAGCGTAAGTTCCACGAATTGCCAACAGAATTTGAGTATACAGATGGTATGACTGTTGCGGAAATCGCAAAACGTATCAAACGTGAACCAGCTGAAATCGTTAAGAAACTCTTTATGATGGGTGTGATGGCCACACAAAACCAATCCTTAGATGGAGAAACCATCGAACTCCTCATGGTGGATTACGGTATCGAAGCCAAACAAAAGGTTGAAGTGGATAATGCCGACATCGAACGTTTCTTTGTAGAAGATGGCTATCTTAACGAAGATGAATTGGTTGAGCGTCCACCAGTTGTAACCATCATGGGACACGTTGACCATGGTAAAACAACCCTCTTGGATACCCTTCGTAACTCTCGCGTTGCGACAGGTGAGGCAGGTGGTATCACTCAGCATATCGGTGCCTATCAAATCGTGGAAAATGGCAAGAAGATCACCTTCCTTGATACACCAGGACACGCGGCCTTTACCTCTATGCGTGCGCGTGGTGCATCTGTTACCGATATTACTATCTTGGTCGTAGCGGCCGACGACGGGGTTATGCCTCAGACTATCGAAGCCATCAACCACTCAAAAGCAGCCAACGTTCCAATTATCGTGGCTATCAACAAGATTGATAAACCAGGTGCTAACCCAGAACGCGTTATCGGTGAATTGGCAGAGCATGGTGTTATGTCAACAGCTTGGGGTGGTGATTCTGAATTTGTTGAAATCTCAGCTAAATTCAACCAAAATATCGAAGAATTGTTGGAAACAGTCCTTCTTGTAGCTGAAATCCAAGAACTCAAGGCAGACCCAACAGTGCGTGCTATCGGTACGGTTATCGAAGCGCGCTTGGATAAAGGGAAAGGTGCGGTCGCAACCCTTCTTGTTCAACAAGGTACCTTGAATGTCCAAGATCCTATCGTTGTCGGAAATACCTTCGGTCGTGTCCGTGCTATGACCAATGACCTTGGTCGTCGTGTCAAGGTCGCAGGCCCATCAACACCAGTTTCTATCACAGGTTTGAACGAAGCGCCAATGGCGGGTGACCACTTTGCCGTTTACGAAGATGAAAAATCTGCGCGTGCAGCAGGTGAAGAGCGTGCAAAACGTGCCCTCATGAAACAACGCCAAGCTACCCAACGTGTCAGCCTTGAAAACCTCTTTGATACGCTTAAAGCTGGTGAGCTTAAGTCAGTTAATGTTATCATCAAGGCCGACGTACAAGGTTCTGTTGAAGCACTTTCTGCCTCACTTCAAAAGATCGATGTAGAAGGTGTCAAAGTTACCATTGTCCACTCGGCAGTCGGTGCTATCAATGAGTCTGACGTGACTCTTGCCGAAGCTTCCAATGCCTTTATCGTTGGTTTCAACGTACGCCCTACACCACAAGCGCGCCAACAAGCCGAAGCTGACGATGTAGAAATCCGTCTCCACAGCATTATTTACAAGGTTATCGAAGAGATGGAAGAAGCCATGAAAGGGATGCTTGACCCAGAATTCGAAGAAAAAGTTATCGGTGAAGCAGTTATCCGTGAAACCTTTAAGGTATCTAAAGTCGGAACTATCGGTGGATTCATGGTTATCAACGGTAAGGTTACCCGTGATTCTAAAGTCCGTGTTATCCGTGACGGTGTCGTTATCTATGATGGCGAACTCGCCAGCTTGAAACACTACAAAGACGACGTCAAAGAAGTTACAAACGGTCGTGAAGGTGGTCTCATGATTGATGGCTACAATGATATCAAGACTGATGATGTGATTGAGGCTTATATCATGGAAGAAATCAAACGATAAGATTTTTGCTCCTTTCTTAGGTGGTGAGGGACGCAAGCAAACCGATGGTTTCATTGCTTATTTTTGAGCCTAGTGTCTCAAAAATCCCCTGTGATAGGACTGATAAAACAGTTCTATCACTTTCACCACAGCGAAAGAAGCGAATGAGTTCAAATTGCACTTCGTTTCAATTTGAACTGAAAATCAATAAATTTAAAAATAGCTAGGTCTGCTGGCCTAGCTTTTGGTTCAAAGTAGAGAAAGGAATATCATGGCAAATCATTTCCGTACGGATCGTGTGGGCATGGAAATCAAGCGTGAAGTCAATGAGATTTTGCAAAAGAAGGTCCGTGATCCGCGTGTCCAAGGTGTGACCATCACAGATGTTCAGATGCTGGGTGACTTGTCTGTTGCCAAGGTTTACTACACCATTTTGAGTAACCTTGCTTCAGATAATCAAAAAGCTCAAATCGGGCTTGAAAAAGCAACTGGTACCATCAAACGTGAACTTGGTCGCAATTTGAAATTGTACAAAATCCCAGATTTGACCTTCGTCAAAGATGAGTCCATCGAATATGGAAATAAGATTGACGAGATGCTACGCAATCTGGATAAGAACTAAGAAAGAGGGGCAACCCTCTTTTTTGTTGCCAGAGTATGATCATTGCTATTTGACTACGTATCTATCTGATAAAAATCAGTTTAAAAAATTTGTAAATTTCAAATAGTATGATATGATAAAGCTTGATATAAATGAAAAACGGAGAGATATATGGCTAAACAAGATATAGCTATGCAAGTGCTGCAACAAGTGGTAAAATTACCCGTGGTCAAAGTTGATCGAGAGAAATTTTTAGTAGAAAAGTTTTCAAAGGAATTAGACCGTAAGGATATTCCAACTTTGATTGAACAAGGACCGACTTCTTTGTTGCCTCAAGAAAGCTTGGATCGAGTGGCCAAGGCCTGTATTAAGGACAATGTCCTGTTAGCCAGTGGAACTTCGGTTTTGGCAGGTCTACCTGGAGGGATTGTCATGGCGATCACTATCCCGACAGACGTAGCCCAGTTTTATGCTTTTTCATTGAAATTAGCTCAAGAACTAGGGTATATTTACGGATTTGATGATCTCTGGGCATCGCGCAATGAGTTAAGCGAGGAAGCTAAAAACACACTCCTACTGTATCTCGGTGTGATGCTGGGAGTAAATGGCGCAGGTGCCCTACTTCGATCAGGTGGTGTGACAGTAGCCAAGCAAGTCATAAAAGTAGTGAACAAGAAAGCCTTGACAAAAACTCTTTGGTATCCAATTTTAGAAAAAGTTTTGAAAATTTTTGGTGTCAATCTGACAAAAGGAGGCCTAGCTAAAGGGATGGGGAAAGTGATCCCTATCCTAGGTGGAGTCATTTCTGGGGGCTTAACCTTTGCGACCATGAAACCGATGGGAGAAAGATTGCAACAGGAATTGTCCAAGCTAGTCAACTACAATGAAGTGCAATATCAAAGAGACGTTGATACTATCCGAAAAGAGGTCGAAATCATCGAAGGAGAGTAATATGGGATTCATTAAAATTCTAGCCAAGACTTACGGGAATTACTTTTTTGTGATGCAAAGCATCAAAGTACTGAAGAACATGAAAAAAGACGATAATGCTTTAGTAGGTTTCGGGAAAGTACTGCTTGCTGACAAGTTGATGGATGTAGCCCAGTGGCTCGCAAAACCAGATGATAAGGAATAACTTGAAATGAAAGAAACTAGCAGGAACTCTTCTGCTAGTTTTTTAATCTCTCCCCATATGGTATAATATAAGCAGTAAAATCATTTTATACTCTTCGAAAATCTCTTCAAACCACGTCAGCTTCACCTTGCCGTACTTAAGTACAGCCTGCGGCTAGCTTCCTAGTTTGCTCTTTGATTTTCATTGAGTATTAGAACATACATGGAGGTCGTCATGGACAATATCATCGATGTGTCAATTCCCGTTGCAGAAGTGGTGGACAAGCATCCAGAAGTCTTAGAAATTCTAGTGGAGCTGGGTTTTAAACCACTTGCTAATCCCTTGATGCGCAATACAGTCGGTCGCAAGGTATCGCTCAAACAGGGTTCTAAGCTTGAAGGAACTCCTATGGACAAGATTGTCCGCACACTGGAAGCGAATGGTTACGAAGTGATTGGATTAGACTAATGGCAGATGAACGGATTCATATCCTACGGGATATTTTGTTAGAATTGCACAATGGCGCCTCTCCTGAGTCAGTTCAGGAGCGTTTTGATGCGACCTTTACGGGTGTTTCAGCCATCGAGATTTCCCTCATGGAACACGAGCTGATGAACTCAGACTCAGGTGTCACCTTTGAAGATGTCATGGAGCTCTGTGATGTCCATGCCAATCTTTTTAAAAATGCTGTTAAGGGTGTCGAAGTACAGGATACCGAGCATCCCGGCCACCCCGTTCGCGTTTTCAAGGATGAAAATCTGGCTCTCCGTGCAGCCTTGATTCGCATTCGGAGACTGTTAGATACCTATGAGTCTATGGAAGACGAGGAAATGCTTGCAGAGATGCGCAAGGGCTTGGTCCGTCAAATGGGACTTTTGGGGCAATTTGACATCCACTACCAGCGCAAGGAAGAGCTCTTTTTCCCCATCATGGAGCGTTATGGACACGATTCACCTCCAAAAGTTATGTGGGGAGTGGATGATCAGATCAGAGAACTCTTTCAGACAGCTCTAGCGACGGCCAAGTCACTACCAGAAGTGCCAATTAGCAAAGTAAAAGAAGCTTTTGAAGCTTTTGCGACAGAGTTTGAAAGTATGATTTTCAAGGAAGAGTCCATCCTCCTCATGATTCTTCTTGAGTCCTTTACTCAGGATGACTGGATTCAGATTGCGGAGGAGAGCGATGCCTACGGCTATGCCATTATCCGTCCGTCAGAGAAATGGGTGCCAGAGCGACAGAGTTTCGTTGCGGAAAAAAGTGCAGAGGAGCCCGTGCAGCTAGACACGGCTGAAGGTCAAGTTCAGCAAGTCATCAATACGCCTGAAGGCCAGTTTACTATTACCTTTACCCCTAAGGAAAAGGAAGCGGTGCTGGACCGTCATAGTCAACAGGCTTTTGGCAATGGCTATCTCTCCGTCGAGCAGGCCAACCTCATCCTCAATCATCTCCCTATGGAGATTACCTTTGTCAATAAAGACGATATTTTTCAGTATTACAATGACAATACGCCTTCCGATGAGATGATTTTCAAACGGACACCGTCCCAAGTTGGGCGCAATGTTGAACTCTGTCATCCGCCCAAGTACTTAGACAAGGTGAAGGCCGTTATGAAAGGTCTTCGTGAAGGGGTCAAGGACAAGTATGAAATGTGGTTCAAGTCAGAGTCGCGAGGCAAGTTTGTTCACATCACCTATGCTGCGGTACACGATGAAAACGGGGAATTCCAAGGCGTGTTGGAGTATGTTCAGGATATCCAGCCCTATCGTGAGATTGATACGGACTACTTCCGTGGATTAGAATAAGGAGAATCAATGAGTTACGAACAGGAATTTATGAAGGAATTTGAGGCCTGGGTCAATACCCAGATCATGATTAACGACATGGCGCACAAGGAAAGTCAAAAAGTCTACGAAGAAGACCAAGACGAGCGTGCCAAAGATGCCATGATTCGCTACGAAAGCCGCTTGGATGCTTATCAGTTCTTGCTTGGTAAGTTTGAAAATTTCAAAGCAGGCAAGGGATTTCATGATTTGCCAGAGGGCTTGTTTGGTGAGCGAAACTACTAATCGTTACAAATCAAAAAGTGCGTATGAACGCACTTTTTCTGTTTATACGTGATGTGTGTGTTTGGTGATCCATTGTTCCATTTTGATATGCAACCAGAATGAATAGATGCCCAAGGTGATGATGGTGAGCAAGAACCACTTGATCCAGTTCCCGAATAATTGAGAACCTGTTCCGTCAAAATAAAGGCGACGTCCATCGATGACAGTGTGCTTAACCTTCCAGTTTTGCATCATGCAAACTGCCCATGGCGTAGCGATTCCAACAGTAAAGCCCATGATAAGCATGGCTAGGATAGCATGTCCAACGTAGCTCAAAAGACCACCGTCAAAGTAACTTTCGTTATTCATATTGTTCTCCTTATCAGCTTTTTACGTGAATCAGTCTTGCACATTACTGCATATTTTATCAAGAAGTCGAATCATTGTCAAACTAGTTTGAAAGGAAAAAACGGCTAGATTTTTAAGGGGAATCTTATTTCCTTTCTTGATTTTTTCCCAAAATCTTGATAGAATATCTTTATTAAATCCTTGTCAGAGCAGGGATTTTTTATTGAAAGGATTTTATCATGTCAAAGAAACTCCAACGTAAAAAACAATTGCGAAATAGCCTTCGTCGCTCAGGTGCCTTTTCAAATACGGTGACCAAAGTTGTCGAAGAGACCAAAAAAGTCGTGAAACACGCAGAAAAATCTGCCAGTCAAGCAGGAAAAGTTGTCTCTAAAAAAGTGGAACAAGCAGTAGAAGCGACCAAGGAACAAGCTCAAAAAGTAGCCAATTCAGTAGAAGATTTCGCAGCTACTTTGGGTGGCCTCTCAGTAGATCGTGCTAAGACTTTCTATGATGAAGGCATCAAGTCGGCTGCTGACTTTAAAAATTGGACTGAAAAAGAACTCCTTGCCTTGAAAGGAATCGGCCCAGCTACCATTAAGAAATTAAAAGAGCACGGAATCAGCTTCAAGTAATCTTTCTTGCCCCTTGCATTTCCGAGAAAAACTTGCTACAATAGAGCCATTAGAGGTGTTTTGAATCTCACATTTTACAGAAAGTGGCGGTGCTGAGAAGTCCACAAATGTGTCAAAACTGGTTGCTGATGGATGAAAAATGAAATAATATTGTCTTTTTGTTTTAAAGACGAGAGTTGCGGGCATCTGCCCGAAATTGGGTGGTACCGCGGATAAGCACATTCGTCCCTGTCATGTAGATGGCAGGGGCGATTTTTTGTAGAAAGCGAGGTAGAAGGATGACAAGAGCAGAGTTGCCAGAACGAATAGAGACCGAGCGTCTGGTCTTGCGAGTCCGTTCCGTGCCTGATGTTGTGGATATCTTTGACTATGCCAGTAGGCCAGAAGTTTCCTATCCAGCAGGTTTTCCGCCCGTCAAGACCTTGGAAGATGAGATTTATTATCTGGAGCATATTCTGCCCGAGCGCAATGAAAAGGACAATCTCCCAGCTGGTTACGGCATAGTGGTTAAAGGGACCGATACTATCATCGGCTCTGTTGATTTCCCTCGTCGTCACGAGGATGATGTCTTGGAGATTGGCTATATCTTACATCCAGACTATTGGGGTCGAGGTTATGTTCCGGAAGCGGCACGTACCTTGATTGATTTAGCTTTTAAAGAATTGAACCTACACAAGATTGAACTAACTTGTTTTGGTTACAATGTCCAAAGTCAACGAGTCGCTGAAAAATTAGGCTTTACCCTCGAAGCTCGCATTCGAGACCGCAAAGATGCCCAAGGGAATCGCTGTGACAGTCTCATATATGGCTTGCTGAGGAATGAGTGGGAAGCTCAAGGCCAACGTTAAAGAAACTGTTAGTTGAACTGTTCGAGAAAATCGAACAGTTGGGATGTGTTGAAAAATTTCGAAAGCGAGGTTAGAAGATTGGAAATAAGCCAGATTATTACTCTAATTAGTGGAGCTGGTCTAGGGGCTATCTTGAGTGCAATTTTAGTTTTCGCTAATAATAGTAAAAGAAATCAACTTGATTATATTACTAAAGAACGCTCTGAATGGAGAAAAAGCATAAAGTTAATAATTGTTGATTTGCTAAATGGAGAAAATAGGGAGTCTGCAGTAAATTGTCTTAGAACACAAATCAATCCATATGGCTATTGTAGAAATATTAAATATACTAATGAGTATTACATGAAAGATGGACATATTTGGGATCTTTTAAATGATTTTGATTACTCAGAAGAAAAATCGCAAAAACTCATTCAGTATCTAAGGTTACTCTTGAAATATGATTGGGAACGTTCAAAAAATGAGGTTAGAATTAATAATAATTTCTTATGGAATTTTTTAAGATGGGGATTGATAATTCTAAACTTAATAATGTTATTTTGGGCGGGAAATGTGAATAATGAAGTAAATATGTATTTATCATTATTTTCAGTTATTCTTTTATTTTTGCAACCGTCCCTAATAAAATTGCTATCTAAACTCAATTCTGATTCGCCTAAAGAAAAAACTATTTTAATACTAACCTCCTTAGTTGGGTTTGTATCGCCTCATCTTTATTCACTTTATTTAATATTTATTCTATTGAATTTTTATAATCTATTTAAATTGAATTTTCTGGTAAATATCTTCCTGTTAATTTTTATGTTAATTATAATTTCTTCCGAACTTTTGTTAATTTATCAAATTTTTAATATAGACTATAAATATATTTCTCAAATAAAAAAGATAGAAAAAAATAGGACTGATTTAGAGTTAAAATATTACGAAATTTACAATTTAAATTATAGATTGAAACAAAAATTATGGGATATAAAATATAATATAACAAAAGAAGATGTTAATAAACTAAAAAAAGAACAGATAAAAATACGCAAGAAACTAAATAAGAAATTAAAATAGAAGCTAATTAGGAAACTAATAATTAAGGAGAACACACATGTCTAAAGAACTTTCACCTAAATACAATCCAGCCGAAGTTGAGGCTGGTCGTTACCAAAAATGGCTTGATGCGGATGTTTTCAAGCCTTCTGGCGATAAAAAGGCTAAGCCTTATTCTATCGTGATTCCACCACCAAACGTAACTGGGAAACTCCACCTCGGTCACGCTTGGGACACAACTTTGCAAGATATCATCATCCGTCAAAAACGCATGAAAGGTTTCGACACGCTTTGGCTTCCAGGTATGGACCACGCGGGGATTGCGACTCAGGCTAAGGTTGAGGAGCGTTTGCGTGGTGAGGGCATTACCCGTTATGACCTGGGCCGTGAGAAATTCCTCGACAAAGTCTGGGAATGGAAAGACGAATATGCCACTACCATCAAGGAACAATGGGGCAAGATGGGGCTCTCTGTAGACTACTCTCGTGAGCGTTTCACCCTTGATGAAGGTTTGTCAAAAGCGGTTCGTAAGGTCTTTGTGGACCTTTACAAAAAAGGCTGGATCTACCGTGGTGAGTTTATCATCAACTGGGACCCAGCAGCTCGCACAGCCCTTTCTGATATCGAGGTGATCCACAAGGACGTCGAAGGTGCCTTCTACCACATGAATTACATGCTAGAAGATGGCTCACGCGCCCTTGAAGTGGCGACTACTCGTCCTGAGACCATGTTTGGGGACGTTGCGGTTGCAGTCAATCCAGAAGACTCACGCTACAAGGACTTGATCGGTAAAAACGTCATCCTTCCAATCGCTAATAAACTCATCCCAATCGTTGGGGATGAACACGCAGATCCTGAGTTTGGTACTGGTGTCGTGAAAATCACGCCTGCCCACGATCCAAATGACTTCTTGGTTGGTCAACGTCACAACTTGCCACAAGTCAACGTCATGAACGATGACGGAACCATGAATGACTTAGCCTTCGAATTTGCAGGCATGGATCGTTTTGAAGCTCGTAAGGCAGTCGTTGCTAAGTTGGAAGAAATCGGTGCCCTCGTTAAAATCGAAAAACGTGTCCACAGTGTTGGTCACTCAGAACGTACAGGTGTTGTAGTTGAGCCACGCTTGTCTACGCAATGGTTCGTTAAGATGGACCAATTGGCTAAAAATGCCATTGCCAACCAAGACACAGAGGACAAGGTAGAATTCTACCCACCTCGTTTCAACGATACCTTCCTTCAATGGATGGAAAATGTCCATGACTGGGTAATCTCTCGTCAGCTCTGGTGGGGTCACCAAATCCCTGCTTGGTACAATGCCGAGGGTGAAATGTACGTCGGTGAAGAAGCTCCAGAAGGTGACGGATGGACTCAGGACGAAGATGTTTTGGATACTTGGTTCAGTTCTGCCCTTTGGCCATTCTCAACCATGGGCTGGCCTGATGTCGACTCAGAAGACTTCAAACGTTACTTCCCAACTTCAACCTTGGTAACAGGTTACGACATCATCTTCTTCTGGGTGTCTCGTATGATTTTCCAATCATTGGAATTCACTGGTCGTCAGCCATTCCAAAACGTCCTGATCCACGGTCTTATCCGTGACGAGCAAGGACGTAAGATGTCTAAATCTCTCGGTAACGGGATTGACCCAATGGATGTCATCGAGAAATACGGTGCCGATGCCCTTCGTTGGTTCCTTTCAAACGGTTCTGCACCAGGCCAAGACGTGCGCTTCTCTTATGAGAAAATGGATGCTTCATGGAACTTCATTAACAAGATTTGGAACATCTCTCGCTACATCCTCATGAACAATGAAGGATTGACTCTTGAGCAAGCAACTGCTAATGTGGAAAAAGTTGTTAACAAGGAAGCTGGAAATGTCACTGACCGTTGGATTCTCCACAACCTCAATGAAACGATTGGAAAAGTCACTGAAAACTTTGATAAGTTTGAGTTTGGTGTCGCTGGGCACATCCTCTACAACTTCATCTGGGACGAGTTTGCGGACTGGTACGTTGAGTTGACCAAGGAAGTCCTTTATAGCGATAACGAAGAAGAGAAAGTCATCACACGTTCTGTTCTCCTTTATACTTTGGACAGGATCCTTCGTCTCCTTCACCCAATCATGCCATTTGTGACAGAGGAAATCTTTGGACAAATCTCAGAAGGCTCTATCGTTACAGCAGCATACCCAACTGTCAACCCAGCCTTTGAAGACCTCGTTGCCCACACTGGTGTCGAAAGCCTCAAAGACTTGATCCGTGCCGTTCGTAATGCGCGTGCGGAAGTAAACGTTGCACCAAGCAAGCCAATCACCATCCTTGTGAAGACAAGCGATAGCGACTTGGAAGCCTTCTTTAACAGCAATGTCAACTACATCAAACGCTTCACAAATCCAGAACACTTGGAAATCGCATCAACCATCCCTGCACCTGAACTGGCTATGTCAAGTGTCATCACAGGAGCAGAAATCTACTTGCCACTGGCAGACCTCCTCAACGTCGAAGAAGAATTGGCTCGTCTCGACAAGGAATTGGCTAAGTGGCAAAAAGAACTGGATATGGTCGCTAAGAAGCTCTCTAACGAACGCTTCGTAGCCAATGCCAAACCAGAAGTCGTCCAAAAAGAACGCGACAAACAAGCCGACTACCAAGCAAAATACGACGCAACCGTAGCACGTATTGATGAGATGAAGAAGCTGGTTAAATAATAACTATGAATACTGTAAATAATAGAAATATATCATTGCTTTTTAGTAAGTTTAAAAAAGTAAAGACCCCTATTATTAAAAACAAATCAGGGAAAAAATTTTTCAGTTTTAACAAAAGATATGAAGAATTTGGTGATAATCTTATAGCTGATATAATTGATTTTTCTGGAACTATTATCAATAGGAATATTAAATTGCAAATTGAATTTAATATTGGTGAAATTAGAATTACAGATAAATTGACTTATATTATCTTTGAATGTATAATTTATCATCTACTTATTTTAGGTTACCCTGTTCAGATTAAAATAATTCCAGAATCAAGTATTGATACAAAAGGAATAGAAAACTCTCCACTGAAATATCTAAATCTTTATCATAAACAATATGAAGCTAACTTTAAAAAGGCAAAAGAACGTTTTTTTAAGCAATTTGATTTATGTCAGAGCGGAAGATATAGGAGATGGGTTTCTGCTTACGATAGCATGGCTGTATCACGATTGGGAAGTGATTTAATAAGTCTATTGCGAAACCAAGGTATTGAGTATAGTCAAGATCTAATATTGAGCTTATCTAGTACAGTAAGTGAAATGGTGGGTAATGCTCAAGAACATGGAGAGAGTGACTGTCTTATTGATATAGATATTACTCATAATTTTTCTCATAATAAAAGAGAAGGGAAATTTGGTGGTTTTAATGTCTCAATTCTCAATTTCTCAAATACTTATTTCGGTGATAAAGTTAAAGAGAAGGTTGTAAATAATAAAATTGAAAAAACACCTTATATTGAAGTTTCAAAGGCATATGAAATACATAAGAGTTTCTTTTGCAAGTCGTATTATAGTGAGATGTTTTGGATTATAGCTTCACTACAAGACAAAGTCTCAGGTAGAAAAAATGCTTTCAGCAATGGAGGTAAAGGTTGCACGGATCTGATAAAATCAGTGCAGAAGTATAGTCATTTAGATTATTGCTATCTAATGAGTGGAAGAGAAACTATTCACTTTAAAAAAGAGTTTTTGATGATAGACTCTGATGGTTTTATTGGTTTCAATAAAGACGGGTTCTTAAACTCTCCTCCGGATGATTCAATTGTAGGAAAGAGTAGTGTTGAATTTCCAGGAGTAGCTTATAATTTAAATTTTATTTTGGAGGAATCGAATGAAGAGAATTGAACTTGAATTTGAAGATAAAACTTTGATAGGTTTGTATGGTAGATCATTTGGTATTAATGTTTTCGATAAACAAGTTAAAAATGAAGCAAAGGATGAAAGTAAAGTAATATTAGTATTCCCAAGATATATTGAGACCGTAGGTTCTTCTTTTGCTCAAGGATTATTATCAGAAGATCTTGAGAGATTTGGTTATGAATACGTAAGAAATAAATATCAAATTGTTTCAGAAACAAAAGGTTTTGAAAAACAATTTTGGAGAGGATTTGTGAATGAATAATTCAATAAGCCTGACAGATATTTTAGCTACTATAGCAATAATTATTTCGATTATATCTTTGGTCACCTCTGTTTATATTGAGAACAAAAAATTAAAACGAGAGTCAGATGCTAAATTTTTTCAAGATATTTATTATAGTTATATGAAAAAAATAATTCCTAAAGCCGAGTCAAGCATTGATTTTGATCGAGAAAATAATAAGATAACTGGAATAAATGGAATGGTGGATTTATTGCTAGATTTGAGAGAGCAATCTATGCCTTATAAATACATTGATAAAACTTTTTATGATAAATTTATTAACTTTTTAGTAAACACTGAAGATTTTTATATAGCAGAGTTAAATACAGTTAGGGACAAACAAAAATTTGAAATTTTTCAGAATAAATCACTAAAAAAAATGGAAGCACTATATCGCATTTTGAATAATAAATTTCAAAATAAAAAGATCTAGAATATAAATCAAAAACATAAAGATGATTTACATTCGGTACCAAGAGAGCAGTACTATTATCGTAGAAAATTCTAAAAGATTTTCTACGAAAATTTATATTGATAAAAAACAGAAAGCAGGTTACTACATGACAAATTCTGTAAGTTCGAACCGACCTGAGAAGTACAACATTGCAGCTTTCTTCTCAGGTGTTGGGGGAATTGAGTTGGGATTTGAACAAACCAACGAGTTCAGAGTGGTGTATGCCAATGAATTTGATAAGTATGCGCGTCAGACTTATCGTTTAAATTATCCAAATACGCATTTGGATAGTCGTGATATTCATGCGGTGCAGCCGGAAGAAATTCCGGCTGAGCGCGTGGATGTGATTATGGGAGGGTTCCCTTGTCAGGCCTTTAGTATTGCGGGTTACCGCAAGGGCTTTGATGATGATCGTGGCGATCTTTTCTTCGAATTGCTTCGCATGATCGAGGGGCGTAAACCCCGTGCCATTTTCATCGAAAACGTCAAGAACATGGTCGGCCATGACCATGGCAATACCTTCAAGGTTATTCGTGAAGCCTTGACGGAGAACAACTACTTCATCAAGTGGAAGGTTCTCAATGGGAAAGACTATGGAAATATCCCACAAAACCGTGAACGGATCTACATCGTTGGTTTTGATACCAAAGAAGCCTATGACTTGTTTGAATTCCCAGAGGAAATCAAGCTGACAACGAGTCTTCAGGATGTTATTAACTTTGGTGATAAGCTAGACGAGGTCTACTACTACCGTGAAGGTAAGCAAAATTTCTATGATCAGTTGAAATTCGAAGTGACCAGTCAAGATACGGTTTACCAGTGGCGCCGTCAGTATGTCCGTGAAAACAAAAACGGTGTTGTTCCTACCTTGACAGCCAATATGGGAACAGGTGGACACAACGTTCCATTGATTTTGACAGACAGTGGTGAGATTCGGAAGCTGACACCGAAAGAAACCTTTAACGTTCAAGGTTACCCTAAATCCTTTAAAATCCCAGAAGGTGTTTCTAACGGTCAGCTCTACAAACAAGCTGGAAACAGCGTGGTTGTGCCCGTGATTAAACGCATCGCGGAGAATGTTGCCAAGGCCTTAAATGAAAGCCAAGGGCAATCTCAACTTGACCGTTCAGGAAAATTCGCCATTATCTACACTAAGATGAACGGTCAATTTGAAGGACAATCCTATGTCAAGGAATTTGTGGATAGCTATGACCAAGCTCTTGAAAAAATCAAGGCTTATGACGATGGTTTAGCCGTTTTGTCAGATGAAGAGTATTTGAGACTTGTTAAAAAACAAGGCAAACTCGAATTTTACAGTATTAATTAACGAATATATAAGAGGATTAGTGAAAAACTAATCTTCTTTTGATATACTGAAAATAGAAAAGAGGGTGCTTATGTGGGAACATCTAAAATCTGAACAAAAAGAAAAATACAAAACCTTAATTACCAACTTCGCTAGCTTGAGCCAAGCTTTCTCTCAGAAGGCTGAATCCGAAGATGAAGGACAAACAGAGAATTATGTTGCTCCTATCGTTAACTCCAAATTTCAGGAGACTGTTTTTCAAAAAGCCTTTAATGCCGTTGGGGAAGATATCGCCAATACTTCCTATGATGCTTCCGTCGTTGTGGATGAAAATCATAAATACCTAGTGGGTATCAAGTCTTTTGGGATTAATTCGGGAGATCAAAAAATCGCTCAGTTCAAGAAAGATTCTCAATCTTGGACGGACTTGTTGGGTGATATCAAGTTTCATGCGGATATTTCAACAGATAAAGAGTCAGCAGACAAGGAAAACTATCAGCGCTATGAAGAGTTGGCGCGAAAGATTGCGACTTTAAGAAACCAGAGAATTGAGTCCTCTAAGGCACAAATCAAGGGTTTCAACTCGGATTCGGTCAATGTTGAAGCTGTTTACCACGTTCTGATGCCAACACCAAAGGGAGAAAATCCTAGGATTTTTGTCGGTGAGACGACTTATTTACCAGTCGATATTGATAATCTAGTCATTGAAGGATCAACAACTAAAAATAATCCTACCAATTTCCGATTTACGGATGGACAACACCATTACAAGTACACGGCAGCTGATAGCCAGCTTCACATGACTTTTAATAATAAAGACATTGTGGTAGACACTTGGGATGTTCATTACATAGAAGATCCTTTTTCTCTCTTTGAAAATCTTCATTTGCTAACAGCTGAAAAGGAACAATCCGATATCTTAGAAACGGTGTCTTGGGTAATCACAGACAAACACGGAAATGTAGAAGAAAACTCTGGCTTCAATGCCTTTAACGGCGGATCAAAACTAGCCAAAAAAGACCGTCTGCCACGAATTTTAAAGATTCAGGAAAAATTTAAGGACAGTCTGGCTCCAGAAGAACTAGCTTTTGTGACTTTATCTTTAGAGGAAATCCTCTTGAAAAAATGGACTAGCAAGGAAGAAAAAGTTCAGATGAAGGCGATTCGTGAGGACTTGATTAACTTCGTCCGCAATACTGGCAATGAAAAACTCATTAAAGAAATTGAACAACTTGTATATCGTCCAGTTAGCGAGGTTTACATTCCCCTACCCGACTCCAAGAACTTCCATGACGAAAGGCCCGACTTCTTTGGACCTGGATTTGGGACTTTTGAACCTGGGACTAAAAAACTAGCTCTATCCAAAGAGGAAAGAACCTTTAAACTAAGATTCTTACCTTCTGGTGATGTCATTAATGCCTATATAAATCAAGAAGCTGGTAAGGCGATTCAGTCAACTGATAAGCAAGAAATTCTTGGGAAGTGGATTTTGCGTGGTGTTTTTCAGTTGAAGGAACGAGAAGTCTTGACAGGTCAACGACTCAATGAGCTGGAAATCAATGGTATTCGTTTGACCAAGTTTAAAAATGGGGAAATCGGGATCGAATTCATCTGGATTGATACCGAAAACCCACCTCACGATTCCATCGGCTGGGCAGCAAAGAAATAAAAAGTCCTGTCACTTTATCCCATTTAACCTTTGACTATTCCGCAAAATTATCGTACAATAAAGAGTACATGATAAAATGAGGTCAGAGTCTGTTCGCTCTGGCGATAGTAGTAAAAATGAGGAGAAACGCTTTGGAATTAGAAGTATTTGCTGGGCAAGAAAAAAGTGAACTATCTATGATTGAGGTAGCGCGTGCTATCTTGGAACTTCGTGGTCGCGATCATGAGATGCATTTTAGCGATCTTGTAAACGAAATTCAAAACTACCTTGGAACATCAAACAGCGATATCCGCGAAGCTTTACCTTTGTTCTACACAGAGTTGAACTTTGACGGTAGCTTCATCTCTCTTGGAGACAACAAATGGGGTCTTCGTTCATGGTATGGTGTAGACGAAATCGACGAAGAAATCATCGCTCTTGAAGAAAGTGACGACGATGAAGTAGCACCAAAAGCTAAGAAAAAACGTGTCAATGCCTTTATGGATGGTGATTCAGATGCCATTGACTACAATGCGGATGATCCAGAAGACGAAGATGCATACGAAGCAGATCCAGCTCTTTCATATGATGATGAAAATCCAGATGATGAGAAAAATGAAGTGGAAGCTTACGATGCAGAAATCAACGAAATCGCTCCTGATGACTTGGGCGAAGACGTGGATCTCAACGAAGAAGACGACGAGTTTTCTGACGATGATGCTGAAACGAGTGAAGAAGAGTAAAAGACTTCACAGAGGAGATCGCCTGATCTCCTTTTTTGTTGCTTGGGCAAAGTAGTTGAGTGATACATCCGTTTGGAAGTGGATCTTTAGTTGGTTTTCTGAAAGTAATCTTCTTATTTTCATGTTTTACCAATTCGGGTTGACAAATGTTCTGCTTTGAGATATTATATTGTTCGGGCACCTCTTTTAGAGGTCGGGGCTCCCTAGTTACTAGGGGGCTATTTTTGTTTTTTCAGGAAGTTTTCTTGAAATGTCGTTATTCATAAGGGTCTTGTTTTCTATCTCCCCTCGTAGTTAACAAGACCTTGAGCATTTTAGAAAGAGGAATCTATGTCTACGAAATATATTTTTGTAACTGGTGGTGTGGTATCGTCTATTGGGAAAGGGATTGTCGCAGCAAGTCTGGGTCGTCTCTTGAAAAATCGTGGTCTAAAAGTGACTATTCAGAAGTTTGACCCTTATATCAATATCGATCCGGGAACCATGAGTCCTTACCAGCACGGGGAAGTCTTTGTGACAGATGATGGTGCTGAGACAGATTTGGACTTGGGTCACTATGAACGTTTTATCGATATCAATCTTAACAAATATTCTAACGTGACAACTGGTAAAATTTACAGTGAAGTTCTTCGTAAGGAACGCCGTGGCGAATACCTTGGCGCAACTGTTCAAGTCATTCCTCATATTACAGATGCTTTGAAAGAAAAAATCAAGCGTGCTGCTCTAACGACTGACTCTGATGTCATTATCACAGAGGTTGGTGGAACTGTTGGGGATATCGAGTCCTTGCCATTTCTAGAAGCTCTTCGTCAGATGAAGGCAGATGTGGGTGCAGATAATGTCATGTACATCCATACAACCTTGCTTCCATATCTCAAGGCTGCTGGTGAGATGAAGACCAAGCCAACTCAACATTCTGTAAAAGAATTGCGTGGTTTGGGAATCCAGCCAAATATGTTGGTCATTCGTACAGAAAAACCAGCTGGTCAAGGAATTAAAAACAAACTAGCTCAGTTTTGTGACGTAGCTCCAGAAGCTGTTATCGAGTCTTTGGATGTTGAACACCTTTACCAAATTCCATTGAACTTGCAGGCACAAGGCATGGACCAAATTGTTTGTGACCATTTGAAATTAGACGCACCAGTAGCGGATATGACAGAATGGTCAGCCATGGTGGACAAGGTCATGAACCTGAAAAAACATGTCAAGATTTCCCTTGTCGGTAAGTATGTGGAGTTGCAAGATGCCTACATCTCAGTGGTTGAAGCCTTGAAACACTCTGGTTATGCCAACGACGCAGAAGTGAAGATTAATTGGATTAACGCCAATGATGTGACAGTAGAGAATGTGGCAGAACTCTTGTCTGATGCGGACGGAATCATCGTACCAGGAGGTTTTGGCCAACGTGGTACGGAAGGAAAAATTCAAGCCATCCGTTATGCGCGTGAAAATGATGTTCCAATGTTGGGTGTCTGCTTGGGAATGCAGTTGACTTGTATCGAGTTTGCTCGTCACGTTTTAGGTCTTGAAGGTGCCAATTCTGCAGAACTTGCACCAGATACAAAATACCCTATCATTGATATTATGCGTGATCAGGTTGATGTTGAGGATATGGGTGGCACCCTTCGTTTGGGACTTTATCCATCTAAGTTGAAACGTGGCTCTAAAGCAGCGGCTGCTTATCATAATCAAGAAGTGGTGCAACGCCGTCACCGTCACCGTTATGAGTTTAACAACGCCTTTCGTGAACAGTTTGAGGCAGCAGGTTTTGTCTTCTCAGGAGTTTCTCCAGACAATCGTTTGGTAGAAATTGTGGAAATTCCTGAAAATAAATTCTTTGTAGCTTGTCAGTATCACCCTGAACTTTCCAGCCGTCCAAACCGTCCAGAGGAACTCTACACAGCCTTTGTCACTGCAGCAGTTGAAAATAGCAACTAGTTATCTTCTAATCTCTGAGAATAATCTCAGAGGTTTTTAATTGCCTTGCTCCTATACGGCTTCCCTATTTGTCCTAGAGCCCTTTTTGTGTTACAATGAATGGTATGAAAGCTAAGAAATTATGGATGACTGGCTTGACTGTGGCTGGTCTAAGTGCCCTTGCTTTAGGGGCTAAAAAAGCAGCAGATAACCACAAACTTATGAAGACTCAAGAAGAGTTGACCGCTATCGTGCGCGAACTTTTCTCAGATATGGGTGAGATTGCGACTCTCTATGTTCAAGTCTACGAAAGTAGTCTAGAGCGACTCGTCGGAGGAGTCATTTTCGAGGATGGTCGTCACTATACCTTTGTCTATGAAAATGAAGACCTAGTCTATGAGGAGGAAGTCTTATGATTACTCCCAATAGTATAGAAGAACTAGCAGGTTTTGTAGAGCAAGATGGCAAGAAGGTCTTCCTTTTTGTGGCGGACTGGTGTGGCGATTGTCGTTATATCTATCCAGCCTTGCCAGAGATTGAGGAGACCAATCCAGAGTTCACCTTTATTCGAGTGGACCGAGACCAGTATCTGGATCTGGCTAAACTCTGGGATGTGTACGGCATTCCTAGTCTTGTTGTGCTAGAAAAGGACAAGGAAATCGGCCGATTTGTCAATCGTGACCGTAAAAGCAAGCAACAAATTAACGACTTTTTAGCAGAACTGAAATAGGAGAAAAGAATGATTTTTACATATAATAAAGAGCATGTTGGCGATGTCCTTATGGTCATCGTGAAAAACAGCGGAGATGCCAAACTAGACGTGGAGCGCAAAGGCAAGGTAGCCCGTGTTTTCTTCAAAGAAAATGGGGAAACAGTAGCTTGGAATATTTTCGAAATTTCAAGTTTGTTTGAAATTGCAGAGCGTGGTCAAGTCTTTTTGACAGATGAACAAGTAGAACGTTTGAACCAAGAATTGCGAGCGGAAGGCTTTGCAGAAGAGATTGTCAATGACAAAGAACCTAAGTTTGTTGTCGGTGAGATTATCGAGATGGTAGCTCATCCAGATAGTGACCACCTCAACATCTGCCAAGTTGCAGTCGCAAGTGACAAGACAGTGCAAATCGTGGCAGGAGCACCTAATGCGCGTGTTGGGTTGAAAACCATTGTGGCTCTTCCTGGGGCGATGATGCCAAAAGGCAATCTCATTTTCCCAGGCGAACTTCGCGGTGAAAAGAGTTTTGGCATGATGTGCAGCCCTCGTGAGTTGCATTTGCCAAATGCTCCGCAAAAACGTGGTGTTATTGAATTATCAGAAGACCAAGCTGTTGGAACTCCATTTGACCCAGCCAAACACTGGACTGCCTAGGAAATTGTCGGTATTTGATAGACCAGATAGAGGGGGATAAGATGGCGAAAAATGTAGTGATTACAGGAGCGACCTCAGGAATCGGTGAAGCGATTGCGCGTGCTTATCTGGAGCAGGGGGAGAATGTCGTTCTAACAGGGCGACGGACAGACAGACTAGAGACCCTCAAGTCAGAGTTTGCAGAAACGTTTCCAAATCAAACAGTTTGGACCTTTCCACTGGATGTGACGGATATGGCTATGGTAAAGACTGTCTGCTCCGATATTTTGGAAACGATAGGGCAGATTGATATCTTGGTCAATAACGCTGGACTAGCTCTTGGCTTGGCTCCCTATCAGGACTATGAAGAGTTGGATATGCTGATCATGTTGGATACCAATGTCAAGGGTTTGATGGCAGTCACTCGCTGTTTCTTGCCTTCTATGGTAAAAGTCAATCAGGGGCATATTATCAATATGGGATCGACCGCAGGAATTTATGCCTATGCTGGGGCAGCTGTTTACTCAGCCACCAAGGCAGCAGTTAAGACTTTTTCAGATGGCCTGCGAATTGATACCATCGCAACGGATATCAAGGTGACCACCATTCAACCAGGGATTGTCGAAACAGATTTCTCTACAGTTCGTTTTCATGGTGACAAAGAGCGGGCTGCGACGGTTTATCAGGGGATCGAAGCCTTGCAAGCTCAGGATATTGCAGATACAGTGGTCTATGTGACCAATCAGCCCCGTCGTGTGCAGATTACAGATATGACCATTATGGCCAATCAACAGGCGACAGGTTTCATGGTTCATAAAAAATAAAAAATTTTCTCGAAAAGTTACAAATTTCTGTAACTTTTTTTGATTCCTTACGAATAGATAAGTAGGAGGAAGAAAATATGTATAATAAAGTTATCATGATCGGGCGCTTGACGTCTACACCAGAATTGCACAAAACAAACAACGACAAGTCAGTGGCGCGAGCAACTATCGCTGTGAACCGTCGTTACAAAGACCAAAACGGGGAACGTGAAGCTGATTTTGTCAATTTGGTTCTTTGGGGGAAATTGGCTGAAACCTTGGCAAGCTACGCAACTAAAGGTAGTCTTATCTCTGTGGATGGAGAACTTCGTACCCGTCGCTTTGAGAAAAATGGCCAGATGAACTATGTGACTGAAGTCCTTGCCACAGGATTCCAACTTTTGGAAAGCCGCGCCCAACGTGCTATGCGTGAAAATAACGCTGGACAGGATTTGGCAGACTTGGTTTTGGAAGAGGAAGAATTGCCATTTTAATACTCTTCGAAAATCTCTTCAAACCACGTCAACATCACCTTGCCGTGGGTATAGGTAACTGACTTCGTCAATCTAATCTACAACCTCAAAGCAGTGTTTTGAGCAACCTGCGGCTAGCTTCCTAGTTTGCTCTTTGGTTTTCATTGAGTATAAACATTGAAAAGTCTGAGTTGGTGTCAGACTTTTTATCTTGCCAAAGTCAGACTTTTTTCTTGACTATTTCTGACCAAGTGATACAATAGAACTATGAATTAGCACTCATATATAAAGAGTGCTAATGATATGTATTTCATCATGGAGGAAAACAGATGTTGAAACCATTAGGAGACCGTGTGGTCTTAAAAATCGAAGAAAAAGAACAAACTGTTGGAGGCTTTGTCCTTGCGGGCTCAGCCCAAGAAAAAACAAAAACAGCCCAAGTTGTAGCTACTGGACAAGGGGTTCGTACCTTGAACGGTGACTTGGTTGCTCCAAGTGTTAAGCCTGGAGACCGTGTCTTAGTTGAAGCCCACGCTGGTATTGATGTCAAAGATGGCGATGAGAAGTACATCATCGTTGGCGAAGCTAACATCTTGGCTATCATTGAAGAATAGAAGGAGAAAGTAAGTATGTCAAAAGAAATTAAATTTTCATCTGATGCTCGTTCAGCTATGGTCCGTGGTGTCGATATCCTTGCAGACACTGTCAAAGTAACCTTGGGACCAAAAGGTCGTAATGTTGTGTTGGAAAAATCATTTGGCTCACCATTGATTACCAATGACGGGGTGACCATTGCCAAAGAAATCGAGTTGGAAGACCATTTTGAAAATATGGGTGCCAAATTGGTATCAGAAGTAGCTTCAAAAACCAATGATATCGCAGGTGACGGAACGACAACTGCAACTGTCTTGACCCAAGCTATCGTCCGCGAAGGAATCAAAAACGTCACTGCGGGTGCCAACCCAATCGGTATCCGTCGTGGGATTGAAGCAGCAGTTGCCGCAGCTGTAGAAGCCTTGAAAAACAATGCTATTCCAGTTGCTAATAAAGAAGCCATCGCTCAAGTTGCTGCCGTATCTTCTCGTTCTGAGAAAGTCGGCGAATACATCTCTGAAGCCATGGAAAAAGTTGGTAAAGATGGTGTCATCACTATTGAAGAATCACGTGGTATGGAAACAGAGCTTGAAGTCGTAGAAGGAATGCAGTTTGACCGCGGTTATCTATCACAGTACATGGTGACAGATAGCGAAAAAATGGTGGCGGACCTTGAAAATCCATACATTTTGATTACTGACAAGAAGATTTCAAATATCCAAGAAATCTTGCCACTTCTAGAAAGTATTCTTCAAAGCAACCGTCCTCTCTTGATTATTGCAGATGATGTGGATGGTGAAGCTCTTCCGACTCTTGTATTGAACAAGATTCGTGGAACCTTCAATGTCGTAGCTGTCAAAGCACCTGGCTTCGGTGACCGTCGTAAGGCTATGTTAGAAGACATCGCTATCTTGACAGGAGGAACAGTCATCACAGAAGATCTTGGTCTTGAATTGAAAGATGCGACAATTGAGGCGCTTGGTCAAGCAGCTAGAGTAACTGTGGACAAAGATAGCACTGTTATCGTAGAAGGTGCTGGAAATCCTGAAGCTATTTGTCACCGTGTTGCAGTTATCAAGTCACAAATCGAAACCACAACTTCTGAATTCGACCGTGAAAAACTCCAAGAACGATTGGCTAAATTGTCAGGTGGTGTCGCAGTCATCAAGGTCGGAGCTGCAACTGAAACTGAGTTGAAAGAAATGAAACTCCGCATCGAAGATGCCCTCAACGCTACTCGTGCAGCCGTTGAAGAAGGAATCGTTGCAGGTGGTGGAACTGCTCTTGCCAATGTCAGTCCAGCCGTTGCTGATTTGGAATTGACAGGAGATGAAGCGACAGGACGCAATATTGTTCTTCGTGCCTTGGAAGAACCTGTTCGCCAAATCGCCCACAATGCGGGATTCGAAGGTTCTATTGTTATTGACCGCTTGAAGAATGCTGAACTTGGTATAGGCTTCAACGCAGCAACTGGCGAATGGGTCAACATGATTGAAGAAGGAATCATTGACCCAGTGAAAGTGAGCCGTTCAGCCCTTCAAAATGCAGCCTCTGTAGCTAGCTTGATTTTAACAACAGAAGCAGTCGTAGCCAATAAACCAGAACCAGCAGCCCCAGCTCCAGCCATGGATCCAAGCATGATGGGCGGGATGATGTAAGCTGTTTATACTAAGCAATTCATAAAAAACACAAAAGGAGGGAATGAGCATCCCTCCTTTTTATGATATTCACTTCTAAATAGATTTGAGCTCTCCTAACTTATATGATAAAATAAGACTAGAAGAAGGAGAAGAACATGATCGATGTAGAAGAAATTCTGAGCAAGATGAATCTCAATCAGAAGATTAATTATGACCGTGTCATGCAGAAAATGGTTCAGGTTTGGGAGAAAAATGAGCAACGTCCAACTATTCTCATGCATGTTTGCTGTGCTCCTTGTAGTACCTACACCCTAGAGTATCTGACCAAGTACGCGGATGTGACCATCTATTTTGCCAATTCTAACATCCATCCCAAGGCAGAATACCACAAGCGAGCTTACGTCACCAAGAAATTTGTCAGTGATTTCAATGAGCGAACAGGAAATACGGTCCAGTATTTAGAAGCCCCATATGAACCCAATGAATACCGGAAGTTAGTCAGAGGGCTGGAAGAAGAACCAGAAGGCGGCGATCGTTGCAAGGTTTGTTTTGACTACCGTCTGGATAAAACGGCGCAAGTAGCTATGGACTTGGGCTTTGACTACTTTGGTTCAGCTTTGACCATCAGTCCCCATAAGAATTCTCAAACCATCAACAGCATCGGAATTGATGTGCAAAAGATTTATACAACCCACTATCTCCCAAGTGATTTCAAGAAAAACCAAGGCTACAAGCGCTCGGTGGAGATGTGCGAGGAGTATGATATTTATCGTCAATGTTATTGTGGATGCGTCTATGCAGCTCAAGCCCAGAATATTGATCTTGTTCAGATTAAGAAGGATGCCACGGCTTTCTTGTTGGATAAGGATGTTGAAAAAGACTATTCCCACATCAAGTTTACTGTTACTAAATTAGATATATAGAAATCAACCCAGCTGAAAAGCTGGGTTTTTCAAATAAAAAAACCAGGGTTTTCACCCCAGTTTGACAACTTTACCGATTCTTTAGTTCTATGTAGCGTTTGTACCAAATGTTGACATAGGCCTCTGAGAAAGGACCGCGTCCATTGTTAATCCAATCAACAAGGATTTTAACATGCTCTTTCAAAATATAGTCTAAATCATCAGAATACTTCATTTTGCGTTTATGGCGCTCATACTCTTCAACGTCCAAGAGACGCTTTTCACCATCAGTGAAAACCTTGACATCCAAATCATAATCAATGTATTTCAGGGCTTCCTCATCTAGATAGTAAGGACTTGCCATATTGCAATAGTAGGAAATCCCATTATCACGAATCATGGCAATGATATTAAACCAATATTTTTTGTGAAAGTAAACAATAGCCGGTTCTCGAGTCACCCAACGACGACCGTCACTTTCGGTAACAAGTGTGTGGTCGTTGACGCCGATAATGGCGTTCTCTGTTGTTTTTAGTACCATGGTGTCCCGCCAAGTACGGTGGAGACTCCCATCATGCTTATAACTTTGAATTGTAATAAAGTCGCCTTCTTTTGGAAGTTTCATAACTAACCAACTTTCTACAATTTATAAGTTTATCGTTTACTATTATATCATAAATCGGTCTAATTTTTTTGAATTTTACACGAAAATATTAAAGATATTCTCTGAGAGCGCTGGCTATATCCGAAAAATCATAGCCTTTTCGAGCTAAAACTTGGGTTAAACGTTGTTTAAGTTCGTATCCTTCATACTTTCGAGCATACTTAGCATATTGTTTGTCTAGCTCTTTAAAAATGAGTTCTTGAGTCGTTTCTTGGTCGACTTGGCTGTCCAAGTCATCAAAAGCACTTTTAGCATCAGAATAGGAGAAGCCTTTGTTCGTTAAGTTTTGGATAATCTTATCTTGCAAGGCACGAGCGGGAAGCTTTCCATTGTATTTTTTAAGCAGTTTTTCTGCAACACGTTGAGCAATCTCTGAAAAATCAAAATCCTTTAAAACCTCTTCAATAGTTGATTTGGCAATCCCTTTTTGAGACAGTTTTTGAGCTAGCACATAGGGTCCCTTATCTCCAGAAAGTTGATTGGCATTGATGATGGAATAAGCATACTGATGGTCATTAATCCAGTTATCTTCTTTTAGGTTAGCGATAACTTGACTAGTGATTTTTTCATCAAGATCATACTTTTTCAGATACTCACGAACTTCCTTTTCGGTTCGAGCTTTAAATGATAGATGGTAGAGGGCGAGATTCTTACCATAAGAAAACTGAGCAAAGCCCTGTATCTCGATTAATTCTTCCTTGCTGATCACCTTATCTTTAGACAACATAAAACGGACAATGGTATCTTCCGTGATATAAGAGGTTTGCTGTCCATCTAACTCCATCAAGTAGAGACGTTTTTTCTTTTCAAGTTTTGTGATTTTCATAGTTCTATTATACCCTAAAATGTGATAAGATAGGGGTATGAATCTGAAAGTCAAACAAAAAATACCTTTAAAAATCAAGCGGATGGGTATCAATGGTGAGGGAATCGGTTTCTACCAGAAAACCCTCGTTTTTGTGCCAGGCGCCCTCAAAGGAGAAGATATCTATTGTCAGATTACTTCTGTTAAACGTAACTTTGTTGAAGCCAAATTACTAAAGGTTAATAAGAAGTCTAAATTTCGAGTCGTACCAGCTTGTACGATTTATAATGAATGTGGTGGTTGCCAAATCATGCACCTCCACTACGATAAACAGTTAGAGTTCAAAACGGATTTGCTCCACCAAGCCCTGAAAAAATTTGCTCCTGCAGGATATGAAAACTATGAAATCCGTCCAACTATCGGAATGCAGGAACCAAAGTACTACCGTGCTAAGCTTCAATTTCAGACTCGAAAATTTAAAAATCAGGTCAAAGCAGGTTTGTATGCGCAAAACTCTCATTATCTCGTAGAGTTAAAAGACTGCTTGGTGCAAGATAAAGAAACCCAAGTGATTGCTAACCGCCTAGCTGAACTTCTTACTTACCACCAAATTCCAATTACAGATGAGAGAAAAACGCTCGGCGTTCGCACCATCATGGTACGTCGAGCAAGAAAAACAGGACAAGTCCAGATAATCATCGTCACAAATCGTCAGCTTAATTTAACCCAGCTAGTAAAAGACTTAGTTAAAGATTTTCCAGAAGTCGTCACGGTTGCTGTCAATACAAATACAGCAAAAACAAGTGAAATCTATGGTGAAAAGACGGAAATTATTTGGGGTCAAGAGAGTATTCAAGAAGGAGTACTGGACTATGAGTTTTCTCTCTCCCCTCGAGCGTTCTATCAGCTTAATCCTGAGCAGACAGAAATTCTCTATAGTGAAGCAGTTAAGGCACTGGAGGTTGGCGAAGAAGATCATCTGATTGATGCCTATTGCGGTGTTGGGACAATCGGATTTGCCTTCGCAAATAAGGTCAAGAGTCTCAGAGGAATGGACATTATTCCGGAAGCCATAGAAGATGCCAAGAGAAATGCTCAGAGAATGGGGTTTGACAATACCCATTACGAAGCGGGAACAGCAGAAGAGATTATTCCACGCTGGTATCAAGAAGGCTACCGAGCGGATGCCTTGATAGTCGATCCTCCTCGTACAGGTTTAGATGATAAGCTGTTGGATACCATTCTGACCTATGTTCCAGACAAAATGGTCTATGTATCCTGCAATGTTTCGACCTTGGCACGAGATTTGGTTAAACTAGTAAAAGTCTATGATCTCCAGTATATCCAGTCGGTCGATATGTTTCCCCACACTGCACGGACAGAAGCAGTGGTTAAGTTAGTGAAGAAAAGAAAAAATTAAATTCACTGAAAAAAGTTCTTGACAAAGGTAAAAAAGTAGGTATAATAGAAAGAGTTGAAAAGCTCAGGTCCGTTGGTCAAGGGGTTAAGACACC